>JAISBK010000160.1 GCA_031266255.1 Treponema sp. | reverse complement strand
AATAGTAGTTTAGTAATTAAGTGAGGACTACATGATTCGAGGCGGAGATATCGCCAAGGGGACCTGTTTGCTTCAAAAAGGGCAGCCCTACATCGTGGTGGATCGGGAATTCGTTAATCCGGGGAAAGGAGGGGCATTTGCCCGGGTCAAGATGAAGAGTATTAAAGATGGGGCGGTTCTTAGTTTGACCATACCTACCCAGATGGAAGTTGAAGACGCTACGGTGCATAACCCAAGCTGCCAGTTTCAATACGCAGACCAGGATGCGTATCACTTCATGGATACGGGAACTTATGATCAGTATGAAGTGCCTATAGCTGATTTGGAAGACAAAAAATATTACCTTAAAGAGAATGAGATCTATGAACTGAGCATCTGGGAAGATAAGGTTATTGATATCAAGATCCCCTATAAGGTGGTCTTTACCGTAGTTGAAAGTGAAAATTACGTGAAAGGGGATACGGTATCCGGGGCCACCAAACCCATTGTTACCGAGACCGGGCTTACGGTGAGGGTACCTCTTTTCATCAAAGAGCATGATAAGATCCTGGTCAATACCGAAACCAAAGAATACGTGGAACGGGTAAACTGATTAATCCCCAGGGTCGCCCTTCCCAAGGAGTAGGAGCCTATATCACTAAGGACCTTACCTTTAGGTTCCGGGGTAGGGTTTTTTCTTTTGCCCTTTCCCAGGGCTTGTTCAGTGCCGCGGATATTGATACCGGGACTCGTTTCTTGCTGAAAGTGTTTTCTCAGCAGTGGGACGCGGCTGAACAGCGAGGGCTTCCCCGGGCACAAAGGGTTCTGGATGCAGGCTGCGGCGTGGGGGTTATCGGGATCTGTGTTGCCGGTACCTTAGCCCAGGGAGCGCAGTTCCATGTCCACTGCCAGGATCGGGATGAGCTGGCTAAAATCATCACCGAATACAATGCTGAAAAAAACAGCATCCCCCCAGAGCTGCTTTCCGCACATACAGAGCCGCTCCTAGGTTCGCCCAAGGCCCCTCGGTGGGATATCATCCTTTCCAATGTCCCTGCCAAGGCGAGAAAACCGGTCTTGGCAGATTTTATCCTTCGTTCTGCTGCTTTGTTGAATCCTTGCGGGTGGGCACTCATCGTGGTTGTTAATCCCCTGGCGGATTTTTTTCGTGCGCAGATTCCCCAGTTACGGTATGAGGAGCGAGGGCCAGGTCATACGGTTTTCATGTATGGTCCTGCGGCTCACGAGGGGCTATGGGGGGGAACCCAGGGGCGAAGAGGGTTCTTAGGGGAGTATCCTGCGTATCACCGGTTGAGGGGGGATTACACCATGGAGGGCATAACCTATACCTTGGATACCATCCAGGGATTGGGGGACTTTGATTGCCCCCATGGAACGGTCCAGGTCGCGGCTAAGCTTACGACCCGCTTCATCAGAGAAAAGGCCGGGTTTGCCCGTTCCCTACTCATCTATGAACCTGGTCAGGGACACTTCCCTAAATGGCTCAAGGAGTACCAGGCACAAGACCAAAAGCTGGATGGATCTTCGGGGAGCTTTCGTTGGGTATTTTCTAGCAGGAATATCCTTGCCTTGGAAGCGTCCCGGTATAATATGTACCCCGAAACCGTGCTCACCATACCGGGGATAGACCTGAGCATAAACCAGGAAAGCCTCTTGAGCGCCTTGGAACCAGGGAGTCAGGGGTATGATCTCATTGTTGGGTTTCCTCAATTCGTGGCTCAAACCGACAGGCTCATCCCGCTTTGGGAGGGAATCCGGGGACTGCTCGCTCAAGGGGGTGTGGTGATCATCGCACTTCCTGCTTCTGAAGCAGAACGGTTTGACCGGAAGAAACCCCCAGGGTTTAATCGCCTGGGGGATTGTAAACGGCACGGATTCCGAGCCTTGGGATACGTGTTTCCCTAGCGCTCCTCCTGGTTCTGTAGTCTGAGCAGCTTCCATAGCGTCGGATTTTCCTGCCCCAAGGCCCAGAAACCAATGGAGTTGACCCCCAAGGTACGGTACAGTTCCATGCGGATCGATAAAGAATAATTGTCTTCGTAATAGACCGTAACCGTAACCGGTACTTCATAGGTAAACGTAGGAATCCCCTGTTCCCGCTGGACTTCCGTAACCTTATGCTCTTGTTTAATCCGCTCAATTCCTGAAAAATAAAAGGCCCTGAAGAGGTTGATGCTTCCCCAGGTTCGGCCATAAAAGGGAAGTCCCATGATGAGCTTTTCCGGTCCAATCATTTTAAGGGCGTACTGGGCCACGGATTTACACCAATTCATGGAAGCAATGGGGCCAGGTTGGCTGGTAGCCCAATGTTCATCATAGGCCATCACCAGAATCCGGTCTACCAGATCCTTAATTTTTCCATAATCGTATACATCATTATCCAGGGTACGAAGCCGGGCAGGAAGCGCAATGGTGAAGGGTTTGTTACCCAGACCCGTACGCAGTTCGGCAAGAAACGAGCGGAAACTAGGTCCATCCCGTTGAGGAACCAGTTCAAAATCAATTTGCAGACCATCAAAGGGCTTGGACTTTTCGAGTAAATCGGCAATCAGCTGCTTTCTCACGGGACTTCCTTCCATGAGTACAAAATGAGACAAGGCCCTGCCCCCGCAACCAACTACCAGATGTATCCGGCCTGAAAAGCGCGGGATATCCTTGGGCTTAGGGACGTTTACCAGTTGACCGTAGGTGTCCACTTCCGCCCCAAAATAACCAATATCGGTCAAGGGAGCATCATTTCTAAAAGTATCTTCCCGGCCGCTGATGAGGTATCCCCAAATTTCTCTAAAAGTGGATACCGGTAAATCCGCCTCCGGATCTGGCAGGATGACCTCCGGTACCAGCGCTGCTGTCTCCCCTTGCTCAGCAGGCATGAGCGTATCAGGAGTGGGTTCTAAACCGGTTTCTGTCTTTTCAGGCAATTCCGGGAGCGTTTCTTTCTCGCTCTGCACCTCCGGCTTAGATTGACACGCGGAAAAGCCTAGGATGAAACAGGCCAAGAACACGCGGGTCTGTAGACCTGTTATGATGGGGTACTCCCAGGATTTACCTCTGACTCCGCAGGTAAGCGGATAGTATAGGAGGGTGCGGTCAGGTCAATATGAGCAGCCTTAAAACCGTCCTGAAGATTTTGATAGAGTTCCGAATAAATTCTTGGGATTTTATCCACCGTCTTGGTGTAGACGTTGATTTCATAACGGGCGTAATAATCGTCTAAGGCGGTCTGCAAGACATACGGTTTTGGTGTTTCCAGAACATGCGTGGTCTTAGCAGCCGCGTCAAGAAGAATTTGATGAACCGTAGTCCAGGGAACTGCATAACCCATCGTAACATCCGCGTGGAGAATAAGACCTTCTTCTTTTTCAGCTGCAGAGAAATGGTAATTAGTAATACTTGACGTGAGCACCGTCATGTTAGGAATGGTAACAAATTCGTTCTTGTTGGTTCTGATCCGGGTAACCGTGGCGGTCTTTTCCACTACAAAACCGATAATATCGTTCAGCTTGATACGATCTCCAATAGTAAAAGGTCGCATATAGGTGATTACAATGCCCGCCACCAGGTTTCCGATGATCGAGCTGGAACCTAGGGAAAACATAATACCCATAAACACCGAAACCCCTTGAAAAACCGCTGAATCTGAGTTGGGCAAGTTGGGGTATATCACGATAATGGTAAAGGTGTATAAAAGAACCCGTAATATGTTGAAGGTTGGTTCAGCCCAATCAGAATAAAACCCCGGTATAACCAATTTTCCTCTTTCTATCTGAAGGGTAAAAAATTTAATGCCTCGCAGCGCATACCGGGCGATGATGATAATGACGAAAATCGTAATGAGACTGGGGATATAGTTGATAATGTTAAGGACGGTAGATTGTAAGGGGTTCAATATGTAGCCAAATAACGTGGAAGCAAGATGTTTGGTCGGCTCAAAGAAGCTGAATATCAGAGGAAGGGTTAGATACAACTGGAAAATGACAACCACCCCATGAACGATGCGTAGCAGAAAAAAAGCCATCTTAAGCATTTGATCCGTCTCCAACAGACGATACCGCTTAATGGTCAGGGGCTTAAAATGGGTGTGCCCATAAACTTCTAACTTCTTCTGCAACTGCTTGAAGAGGTACCCCGACAAACGTATAAGTACAGCCTGGGCAATGACAATCGCCACAACTATACCCAAACGAATAGGTAAGCTAAGATACATCCACTTATCAGTAACTGAATCTTCTCGTTTTTCGATTTCGGCGACAAGCAGCCCCTCGTTCTCCCCTTTTGGTACCACTGGGATGGCTAGGGTTTCTTGGTCTTCTTGAGTATACAGAACCACGGGAAGCCCAAGCAGATTGATTGTCAACATAAAAACAGTACATACAAAAGCCCAGAAACGCATACTATACTCCGCTCCTTAACCGGAGAACCTGATAAACGTCAATCCAAAGTTATAGAACCGCTCAACCTCGATCTACTCTTCATACTTCTTATAGTTATTGTTATTATACCCTATAAACTCAGATAAAGCAATATCCCCTTAAGAAGGCAGCGTAAATCCATAGTAACCATGAGGAGGGTTTATTTGATTCTTATCATGTTACCCTTTATTTCAAAATGTGCGCTTTGATAGTTTTTCCAAGGCATTTCACCCAACTCATATGCTTGTATGCCTAGTTGTATGACTTCCAGTAATTGTTCTTTCCGCTCATGATAGATGTTTTCTTCCAGTATTTGTTGTAATGCTTCAAATGCCGCATCCAAGGGCTTTTCATTATGCTGTAATGCATATACTGCCAGTATAAATGCCGTAAATACTTCGGTCCTCATGTCTTTTTCCTGCAATAGCAGTTGATTTCCCCAGGTCATTATGGTTTTTCTGCCCTTCTTCTTGTTTTGTACCAAATAATCTCCCGTTTCATCATACCAAAACTCTAATAATCCAGACTGGATATCGAGGACCGCTTGACCGGTATAATCCACGTGTATCCACCGGTAAAATATCGTGGGAGCTACGGTGGAGACCTCCACTTTTTGGGCAAACTGGCTGGTGAACCCTGGGTCTGACTGGGTAGTTACACAACCTATACTGACAATCAAAGCACAGAGCACCATAAAACCGATTAACGGTTTACTAAAGGGCTTAAAAAACTTATTTTGCATACTATATCCTTTCTGTATACGGTTAAATAGATAGATCCCTAATATCCTGAGCTATTTTGACGAGGATCTAGTTCCTCATTGAGGAATGAAGCAATCTATAAAACCGTAAAGAGAAAAAGAATACAAGATTGGCTAAAGCAGTACTTACCGTCATATTACTGTCCTCGTTTTTAAATCTTTTGGTACTAAACTAAAAATATCCTAATTGAGAGAATAATACTCATAAACGTTTTTATCAATAGATCCAATTTCAAAAAGTGCATAGAAAAGCCGTCCAGAGCAAGCTCCGGACGGCGGCCTCCTTGTTTGGGGCATACATGCCTAACACAAGCTGAATCAGAATAGCGAAGGGTTTACCTCATTCCTCGGTCTCCTGCACCCGGAATGCCTGGGCAGCTTTAACCACTTCATCGGAAATCTTACCTGAAATGGGGGCGTAATGGTCAAATTCGACACTAAAAGAACCGGTACCGCTGGTAATAGAACGCAGGTCGATGGAATACCGTAAGAGTTCCGCCTGAGGCACTTGGGCACGGATTTCTTCAATGCCCCCGGCAGAATTTTGCCCCAGGATCTTACCCCGTTTACCCGATAAGTCGCTCATCACATCCCCAAGGTATTTACTTTCCACAAAGACAATGAGGTTCAGAATCGGTTCAAGAAGGGTCGGGGATGCCTGCCGCATGGATTCCCGGAAAGCATTCCGGGCAGCCAATTTGAAGGCTAATTCAGAGGAATCCACCGGATGTTCCTTACCATCCACGATCTTCACTTCGACGTCCACTACTGGGTAACCTGCCATGGTTCCTGCGGCCATACCTTCCAGCACCCCTTTCTCAACCCCAGGAATATAGCCCTTGGATACGGCTCCGCCGAATATGGCATTGATAAACTTATATTGTTCACCTCGGGGCAAGGGGGCAATTTCGAGAACCACCCGGCCGTACTGGCCGTGTCCACCGGTCTGCTTTTTGTGGGTATATTCAGCGCCGGCTTTTTTGGTGATTGTTTCCCGGTAGGGGACCCGGGGGATGTGGGTTTCCACGTCAATTTTTTGATTCTGCTTGATCTTATCCAGAATGATATTGACGTGCAGTTCACCCATACCGGAAATGACCGTTTCCTTGGTTTCGGCATTAAAAATATAGCGGAAAGTTTTGTCTTCTTCAGTGGCCCTCAGGAGGAACTCCCCAAGTTTGTCATCATCCTTTTTAGCTACTGCATGAACCGCCACCGAGTGAACCGGCTCAGGGAGCCGCAAGGGCATAAATTTGAAGGAACTGTCTCCTGCAGTCAGGGTATCATTGGTCTTGAGGCTCGACTTTGCCACAATGCCCACATCCCCGGCATACAAGTCCCGGACTTCCTCAAGTTTCTTACCCAAACAGGTATAGAGCTTACCTATCCGTTCCTTCTTGTTTTCTACCACATTGAAGGCTTCTGAATCAGCGGAAAGTTTGCCTTGAATGATCTTGAGCCAGGAGAGCTTTCCTGAGAATTGATCGTAGGTGGTCTTGATCACCAGAGCGGCCAGGGGCTTGTCCGGATCAATGGGGATCTGTTGCGATACACCCGCTCCATCAAGGATCGTGTCCTGGGCGCTCTGGGGGCTTGGGGCTAGGTCAGTCATAAATTCCAAGAAGGGAATAAGCCCAGAATTCTTAAGGGCAACCCCGGCAAACGCAGGGACGATCTTGTTTGCTGCCAGAGCTTCGATAAATCCCCGGTGTATTCCCTCGGCATCCAAGGTACCGGTCTCCAGGTACTGCTCCATGAGTTCGTCATTCCCCTCGGCAGCAGCTTCGATGATCCGTTCCCGGGCTGCCGCCGCAACATCCTGATACTCTGCAGGGATGGGAGCCTCCTTTTCCAGGGCATCCCCCTGGGCAAGATAAGCTTTTTCATGCAAAACATCAATGACCCCTTTATACTGAGGGCCAGATCCCATAGGCAGGGTAAGGGCTACCGGGTCAACCTTGCATTTTTCTTTTATATCCTCCAGGGCTTTGGCAAAATCAGCCCGTTCATCATCCATTTTGGTGATAAAAATACCTCGTGGTTTTGAACGGCTTTGGAGATCCCGCCAGAGTTTGATGGTTCCAATCTGTACCCCCGCGCGGCTATCCACGGTAAGGAGAACCAATTCCGCAGCTCGAAAGGTCAAAATAACATCTCCCACAAAATCAGAGGAACCAGGGGTATCAAACACATTGATTTTTTTGCCATTCCGTTCAATATGCGCCATAGCAGCGTGAATCGATATCTTCCGCTCGATTTCTTCTGGGCTTGAATCAGCGATGGTCTTACCCGATTCTACAGGTTCAGCTCTGGGGATGACGCCCCCTGCAAATAACAAATGTTCAAACAGACTTGTTTTACCGGTTCCGCCATGACCGGTGATGGAAACATTTTTAATCAGATCCGTCCTATGGCTCATAGAAGCGCTCCTTGTTGTGCAATCGTTAGTACCGTCTTTAACTTACAATCATGGAACGGTCTTACTGAATTGTCAAGAAAAATCTATGACTCCGCAAAAATGTACTATCTCATAGGTACCTCTTTCAGTAATTTCACCGTAGTATAATGCACTATGTTCATTAATCTATAGCCGTTTTTTTCCTCATCATACTTTGTAGATCACTACCCCCCGGTGTAACCAGGAATGGCAATAAGGCTGATTCTTTTGATCTCACGTATGAAGAAAGGAAATACCCTGCAAGTTCAACGCGGGTAGAACACGTCTCTGATGAGGACTGCATCAACGTAACGCGGGGTGAACAGGAAAAAGCAGGCGTTCGGCATTTCCCCCCAAAAGGAGGGTTTGGTTTGCTTCGGACATACCGCTGGTTTCAATGGCGTTCAGGTACCGGCTAGGGGAGAGGAGCGGGAAATCGCTGCCAAAGAGGAGCTTGTTCTGGAGGCCCAGGGCGCAGGCTACTCTATAGACCCCTGCATCGTACAGGAAAACCGAGGCGGCAGTATCGTAATAGAGATTCCGGTATTTTTTTCTTTGCTCAGGCATGGCTTCATAGAACAACAAGCCCCCTCCCCAGTGGGCAAAAATGAGGGTAAGTTCAGGGTTGTTTTCCACGAATCGGTCCAACTGCTGTAAGGAGGTACCGGTCTTTCCCGGATAGTAATGACCTACCGGCTCGTTGGTGTGTACTAGCACAGGCAGGCCGCGCTCAATGCAGGCTCCGGCAAAAAGCCGGGTATCTGCTGCGTCCTCAATATGAAAACCCTGGCCTGCGGGGAAGAGTTCCCCTACCCCTCGTAAGCCGGACCTATAGCAGCGATCCAGTTCCTGTTCCATATCCTGATGATTCGGCACCAAAGCCATAAACCCGATGAGCCGCTGGGGATATTCCCTTACCTTGGCAATAACGTAGTCGTTGACTGCCCGGCACAGTCCCATGTCCCGGAAGCTGAAGCCGAAAATCACCGCCTGGTCAAAACCGGTGCGGTCAAGCTCTTGCACCACCTCATCCGCGGTGGCGAATTTATTGGAGGGACTGGAAGCAAGAAGCGCAAAATAGGGTTCCCGCTCTGCGTACCGTTGAACATGGGCGCTAATATCCGGGGGACTTACATGAACGTGAAAATCGATCTTGGGCATTGCTGCATCCTTTTAAGGCAGGGTCTTTCTGACCTGGGTATAGATGGCCTTAGCAGCGGTCTCTGCTTCATCCAGCAGGGTTTGACTTTGCTTACGCGCATCCTGCACAAAGCTGCTTTCCATAAAACCGTGATCGGGAAGACCTAGGGATGTGATGGACTTGAGGTTCATAAGGATGGTGAGGTGCGCGCCGTGGGCTGCAGTCTTGAGGCTTAGTGCGGCCAGGCCTAGGTCGCTGGCAGTACCGGTGTAGTAGTCTGGGGCGATGGCATTTCCCAAGTGCAGACCCTGCACGGCAGCCTGGAGGATCTTATAGGGAACGAGGATACAAGCCTGGAGGGCCTGGTATAGGGCTTGCCGGTATGCGGCTTTTTGTTCGGCTGTCTGCTGGGGCAGACGTTTTGCAGTGAGGAAATCCTGATAGGCCGCAGTATCTTCGTCTACCCAGGTGAGAAAATCCTGGCCCAAGGCTGCTGCGGTCTGGGCGGTGTGACGCATTAGGTCTTTACAGTGCGTATATGCGGGTTTGTCCATGGTGATGAGGGCTACTTTGCTGATAAGGCCCATGCCTAAGGCAGCTTCCACTGCCGCGCTGGAGCCTCCTCCTGGGATTGGCGTGGCGGATCCGAGTAAACGGCTAAAATCTTGTAGGGTTTTGTCAATGAGGCGCATCTTTTTCTTCCTCATCGTAGCAGAAAAAGCCGGTTGGTACAAGCACGCTCTTGACTTCACCCTATAAAACGTAGTATCGTAAAAGTACGATTTTCAGGGTCGGGTGCGTACATACCATGATTATGGTGGGGTGTACTATTCCCAATCGGCGGTAAAGCCCGCGACTTTAGGATTTAGAAATAAGAAAAGAGAAAAAAGTCCTAAACTGAACCGGTGAGATTCCGGTGCCGACGGTATAGTCCGGATGGAAGAAAATTAAGCTTTCGTGATTCGCATAAACTATAAGCTGTTTTCGGAAGCCTTACCTCTTCACCCAAGCCCTGGATTTCATCCGGGGTTTTTTAGTACCCCTATTGCTTCTATTGCTTCTAAGGTAAACAGAAGGAGGTTTTTATGAACCAAGTGGTTCAGAAACACAGGTTTTTCCAGCGATTCACGTTGGTCTTTTCGTTGCTGGTATGGGTGGGCAGCTTCCCGGGCTTTGGTCTGGGAAGCAAAGACCAATCCGGGCAAGGTTCTGGAGACCCAGGGCTGCACCGTGCCATTGCGGTATTCATTCCTGGAGTTATGTCAGGAAGTCCCATCTATGAGATGTTGGCGGCAGGGGTCAAACAGGCGGCTGCAGAACAGAGTACCGCTGAACGCCCGGTTACCGTTACGGTCATTGAGGGAGGGTTTAACCAGGCCGAATGGGAAAGCCGTATCACTGCCCTAGCAGCCTCAGCACGGTATGATCTTATCGTATCTTCCAACCCATCCCTTCCAGCCATTGCCTCGGCAGTATCTGTCAAATTTCCCCAACAGCACTTTCTACTTTTGGATGGGGAGCTTGCAGGAAATCCCCGGATCTACACCCTGCGGTATAATCAACGGGAACAGGCCTATATGGCAGGGCATATTGCGGCTCTGGTAGCCGGAGAAGCGGACCAGGAAGTAAGGACTGGCATCCGTATCGGCTTGGTGGCTGGTCAGGAATACCCGGCTATGAACGAGGTGATACTACCAGCGTATCGAGCGGGAGCGCAGCGGGTGGATCCAAGTTGTACCGTGGACTTTCGGGTCGTGGGAAACTGGTTTGATGCAGGTAAAGGCGCAGAGCTTGCTGCCGACATGATACGAGGCGGGGCAAAGATAATCCTCAGCATTGCCGGGGGAGCCAACGAGGGGGTAGTCCAGGCAGCTTTTGAAGCCGGGGCAAAAGTGGTCTGGTTTGATACCAACGGCTACGGGGTACGGCCCGGTACGGTGGTAGGAAGCGCGGTTGTTTACCAGGATAAGGCTGCATACGAACAAACCCTCAGGTTTTTGGAAGGCACCCTCCCCTTTGGCAGTGCAGAGCTTGTCGGGGTTGCCGAAGGATACGTTGATTTTATTGAAGCGGATCCCCATTACCAGGCTTCCGTAAGCGCCCCCATTCGGGAACAGCAGGGACGCTTGCTTGCCCAGATCCGTTCAGGAGCCTTGGATTTGCAGGAATGAGCATTCCATCGAAGGGCGTACGGCTCCAAGGCATACAGAAATACTTCCCTGCCAATGGGGTCCACGCCCTGGACAATACCAGCTTTGATCTGCATGACGGGGAGATTCACGCGTTACTGGGAGAAAACGGCGCGGGGAAATCTACCCTCATGCACATCATGGCAGGGTATCTTACCCCCACCGCAGGCAGGATCCTGGTGGATATGCAAGAACAGTGTTTCACCAGTCCTGCTGATGCCCTGGCCCTGGGTATCGGCATGGTTCGGCAACATCCCCACTTAAGCCCAGGGTTTACGGTCTGGGAGGCGTGTATACTCGGTGCAGAACCCGGATCCCCCTGGTTTTTACAGCCCCGGAAGGCCCGTAACCAGGTCCGCAGCCTTTCAGCACGTTGGGGTTTTGATCTGCCCCTAGACCAGGATACGACGACCCTCACCGTAAGTCAGCGTCAGAAAACCGCGGTCCTTGCCCTCCTGCTCAGGAAGGTACGGTACCTCATTTTTGACGAACCTACCGCAGTCCTTACCCCCGGAGAAACCCAAGGGCTTTTTGAACTGTTTAAGTTGCTCAGGGAGGATGGCAAAGGCTTAGTGCTCATCTCGCATAAGCTGGAAGAAACCCTGGGTATTGCCGATCGGGTAACGGTCTTACGAAAGGGAAAAACCCAGGGAAGCCGCGCTGCCCGATCCCTGGGAAATGCCGCCTTACAGGATCTCATGTTCGGTATAGACCGCAAAAAGCGCGGCAGCCTGATAAAGGACCGGCCTGTTTCTGGGGGATCTTCAAACGGATCCGCCGAAAAAACGATCCTTTCGATACAAGGGCTTTCTATAGAAACCCCAGGGAGACCGTTTATACGGCATATTGACATGGAACTCGTCCCAGGCACGATTGCCGGGATTGCCGGGGTCCGGGACAGCGGCCTTGAAACCTTGGAACTGGGGATAAGCGGCTTGCTTGCCCCGTCTGGGGGAAGCATACGACTCAATGGCCGGGAACTGGCCGGAAAGGGGATTAAGGCATTCCGGGAGGCAGGAGGGGGCTACCTGAGTGCAGACAGAACCGGCAGCGCCCTCGCTCCCCATTTACCTTTACAAGACAGCATTATCATCCATGCGTATTCCCGTTCTCTCAGGGGCTTCTTGGGGAAGTGGGGGATCATGGAACAGCGGTTTCTCGATTCCTGGGCTGCCCGCATCATGAACCAGGCCCACGTTGCAGGCTCTTTTAAAACCAGGGCTGATTCTTTTTCCGGGGGTATGTTGCAGCGGATCCTGTTGGCCCGGGAATTTGCGGAAAAGACCACGCTCCTTGTCTTGGCTGAACCGGGCTGGGGCTTGGATACCAAAAAACGGGAATGGCTGGCAGGGGAACTGCGCGAGTATGTCAAACCGGGGAGAGGAGCGATCCTCTTTTCCACGGATGTGGATGAGTTGTTAGCCGTGTCAGATACTATTTGGGTATTACGGAACGGCGGATTTTCTGCACAGATCGCCCTGGAACCCGGTAAAAAGGGAACCATGCCCTTGGAGGCCTACAAAGCCCGCATTAGTGAGGCTATGGTGGGTACTGCCCAGAAGGGTTCAGGGTATGAAGCGGAATAAGCAAACCCAAAAGGGGTACCGCTTGCTTATTCCAGGACCGGTTTTCGGGGCCTTGGTTGCCCTGGGAGGGGCGATCCTTTTGATCCTAGGCATTATAGGACTTAATGCACCGGATCCCCTCACCACCATCCAGGCCTTTTTCATCGGTCCCTGGTCATCTCCCTGGTTTTTGGGAAATACCCTCGACCATATTGGGCTGCTGCTCACCGCGTCTTTGGGTATGACCATCGCATTCCGGGGAGGCTGTTTTAATTTGGGCGGAGAAGCTCAGATTTATCTCGGGGGCTTGGCCGCGTCAGTGGTCCTGCTTTGGGGAGAAGGCTTCCTGGGATGGGCGGCCCTGGGGCTTGCAGGGCTTGCGGCCTTGAGCGTCGGGGGCAGCTTGGGGGCCTTGGCTGGTTTCCTCAAGAAGCGCTTCGGCGCGCATGAACTTATCAGTTCCTTCCTGCTTACCCAGGCCCTCACACCGGTAGCGGATTATCTCATTACCGGTCCTTTACGGGATCCCCAGGGTAATCTCCTCGCTATGGCGCCTATCCCCCTGCTGCTTCCCCGGATCTTACCCCCTTCAAGCCTCTCGGTTTCCTTTATCTTTGCCGGGATCCTCATCATGGCCGGGTCTATCTTCATCAACAGGACCATCTGGGGATACCGGTTTACCATTGCCGGTGTAGCCCCGGACTTTGCCCGGTATGGGGGTATTGATCCGGAACGCTGCTGGATACCAGCTATGAGCGCAGCCGGAGCCTTGGGAGGGCTTACGGGTTTTTTTGCCGTAGCCGGGACCTATGGACGCTGCCACCTGGGGTTTTCCGGGGGACTTGGCTGGTCTTCCATCGCGGTGGCCCTCATTGCCCGAAACCGTCCGCTGGCCCTGTTTCCCGCAGCCTTAGTCTACGGCGCGCTCAAGTCCGGCTCTGATGCGGCGTTGTTGGCCGCAGGACTCAACTTTGAAACTGCCTCATTCATTCAGGCTGCGGTACTGCTCCTGGCTACGGTTCAGTTTACCGCTCCGTTAGTCAAACAACGGACTTCAGGTGGGCGTAGATCATGATTTCAAGTCTTTTAACCGCAGCCGCACCCCTGATGCTGGCTAGTCTTGGTGCCCTGTTTACCGAGTTATCCGGATCCTTGGGGATATTCATTGAGGGATTTATGAGCCTGGGCTCGTTTTTTGCCTGGATTATCGCCACCAAGACCGGGTCGGTTTTCTGGGGTACCTTTATCACCGCGCTGATGGCGGCCCTCTGTGCCTGGGCCTTGGCCCGGTTTGTCAGGCTTACCAAAGCCAACCCCTTCATTGCAGGACTTGCCCTGAATCTGGCTGCAGGGGGTATTACGGATTCCCTGGCTATTACCTGGTTTGGTACCAAGGGGGTCTTACGAAACCCTGGCCTATCCATACCAGGCCCGGTGCAGCTTCCCCTGGTGGCGGATATCCCGGTTGTAGGGGCTATACTTTCCGGGCAGCTTCCCTTTGTGTATGGCGCTTGGGTTAGCTGCATCCTTGCAAGCTACTTCATCAGCAGAACCAGCCTGGGGCTGCGTCTGCGAGCCTCAGGCGCTTCCCCTGAGGCTGCCCTGGAACGGGGCATTCGTCCCGGTCAGTACCAAGCAGGCGCCTGGGCTATAGCCGCGTTCTTTGCCGCCTTAGCCGGCGCAGCCCTGACTTTTAGGATCGGGGTCTATACCCCTGGGGGAGTGGCCGGACGAGGCTGGATAGCCTTAGCCTGTGTATACCTGGGATTCCGCCGAGTGGAGGGGGTAGTTGTGGCTGCCTTGCTATGCGCCTCAGCCGAGCATGTTGGTTTAGGACTGCAAGGCTTGGAGGAGTTTCCTGCAACAGCCCTCTTAGGGGTCCCGGCAGCCTTGGCTTTGGTACTCTATACGCTCTCCCACGGTATTAGTGCGTTTACTACGCATAGGCGTACTTAAAAAGAAAGAGAAAACAAGGCTTTGTACAATAGCATAACCTAAAGCCCCATCGGATGTTCAGGATATTGCGGCTGTTCCCGTTTTGGTGTACCGTAACCACGGTATGGATACGAACAAGCCCGGCCAGGACCACCCCGAAAAACTGCACTGGCATCCCGCCTTTCTCCAGGCCATCCAACGGGAATTGATAGATTATAAAGACTCCCTCCAGTTTAAGTATGAGTACCAGCTTACCACCGAACCCCTCAGGGTCGATCTGCTGATCATTAAAAAGCCCCTCGGTCTGGCTATCGACAAGAATATCGCCCGGATATTCAGGTCGGACAATATTCTGGAGTTCAAGAGTCCCGGAGACTACCTTTCCGTGAAGGACTTCCTAAAAGTCTATGCCTACGCGTGCCTGTACGCGGCCATTACCCCCGAGGTGGAGCTTTCCGGCGTAACCCTGACGCTTGTGGAACAGCGGCATCCCCGGCGGCTCATCAGCTACCTTACCAGCGAGCGGGGTTATGGGGGAGAGGAAACCGGGTCGGGGATATACACGGTGAGGGGGGATTACCTGCCGATACAGCTAATCGAAACGAAACGGCTGTCAGGGGAGGAGAATCTATGGCTAAAATCGCTGACCAACGACTTGTAACCGGAAGCGGCAAGGGCTATACTGGAAGGGAAGAAGGAAGCAGCACGGGAGTTGAGCGCCTATATGGACGTGTTGCTGAGGGCGAACTCAGAGGCATTTTTGGAGGCATGGAAGATGGGAAACAGTACGAGGACATTTGAGGAAGTGTTTACCGAGGCGGGGATAATCCCCCGATGGAAAGAAGAAGGCAAAAAAGAAGGCAAAGAAGAAAAAGCCCTTGCGATCGCGCGGAATCTTCTGGCAAAGGGATGGGTCGTAGAAGAGGTCGCGGAAACGACTGAGCTGCCCCTTGAAAAAGTTCGTTCCCTGGTTGCTGATTGAGGGATACCCTGGAATGGCTTCTCAATCTTGACCTACCGCATTTTTTAACCGCCTTTTACTTTTTCGACTGAGAAGAAAATTCGACGTGGCGGTACATCTTCCTAAAATTTTAGGTACAAAATACTTGACATAATTGTACAGTATTGTATACTAAGCCTACCAATCTTAGTAGAGATTGTACGTCTTTCTTTTTTTATTTTGAGGGAGAAGATCAGTATGTTTATGTATCCCCCCCCTCCCCCATAAGGGTAGATTCGGATTTCTCATCCGACGGCTTGCGCGGGCAACGGTGCTCGCGTGTGTAGCTGCGCTTGTCTGTGGTTTCTTTCTGGCCGCGTGTACCGATCTTACCGGGCCTTCGGGAAACCCCCTGCCAGGCAGTGGTCATCCCCGGCGAGGACGAAGTGTTACTGGGAGCGTTGCCCCTTGAGGGGATGGATTTGACGGTGAACCCCCTGCGGAACGAGGTTACCGGCGCTCACGGCGATACGATACGCATTGTGGTTAAGTGAAGAGGGAGCATTGGTTCCTTATGCTTCAGTAACGTGAGTGAAGCCTTTTTATGCCCCTACGGTGAGTCCCCCTCAATGGTTTAACCTATTTCCGCTCAAGTTCAGGGAAAATACCAGCGATCAATCAAATAGGTATACTTTCTAGAAAAAAGTGTGATACCGTATCTTCAGCTAAGGAACTAGTATGTATACAAGGGAAATACAAGCCACGAGGGCAAGTCCCATTGAACAAGGAAAACCCCTGCAGGGGACCTGGATCGA
>JAISBK010000133.1 GCA_031266255.1 Treponema sp. | reverse complement strand
AAGCCATACGAGAAAATTACCGTTTCGGATATTACGGAAAAGGCAGGCATAGCGCGTCAAACCTTTTACCGCAACTATGATGATAAAGATGATGTCGTTTTTGAGTATGTTAAAAACACCATGAATACTGATTTGTTGAAAATTGAAATAAATCAAGATTCCAAAAAACAAAATGACATCGTTCTTATGTTTAATCATATCTATATGGTTAAACATCGGGATACATTAAAGAAAATACTGTCTACCACTGATATTGAAAATCGTATTCTGCATGAAGTACAGAAACTTCCACTTTCTTTGATTAAGTCTTTTAAGGGTAAATTTTCCAGAGAAGAATATTTGATATTCCGCTATAAAATCTGCTACCAAATTACCGGCTGTCTTAGGGTATTTTTAGACTGGTTTTTAAATGATATGCCTCTGGCGGCTGATCAATTTGTTTCTATACTTAATGCTATGACTATCCCGGGGAAAGTAATTTACCGAAATATTCCCAATATAGTTATTCGTATAAACAAAGAATAATTTATATACGTCAAATTTTTCTGAAAAGTTCGGCGTTCCGGATAAAGCCGTTTTTTTCGTAAAAAGCCAAGTGTAGGCAATATGATCATCTTGTGAACGCAAAGCGTCTTGATAAAGATACTCATTGTACTCCGCAATAGTACACATAAAATGTGAAAGAGATGTTGAAGGGATTAAAGGTTCCAGTTTAAAGCTGTACGGGTTTGACTTTGACGGCCATTTCGTTACCTCTTGTCTTGAATGTATCAGATTTTTGGGAGTTAGGCAAAAATTGCACGTTTCTCGTATATAAAAACGGTTTTGCCAGGCTTACCCTGTGGGTATGGATACCGGGATTTTACATTCGCTTATTTCTCTTGGGGATTTCAAGGCTGTTCTGGGTCTTGATGATCGGGAGGACGCTTTAAGCCGTTATTGCCTTATCACCGCCACCTATACCATAGAGCAATACTGCAAACGGCGGCTTTTACGGCGGAAACATACCGATTACCTGACCTTTACGGGGGAACCTATCTTTAGCCTCCGGGAATATCCGGTACGGCGGGTGCTGGCTGTCCATACCGCTACGCTGGGGCCGCTTTATGTGGGGAATCCCGCTTTGGCCCTGGAAACCTTGTTGATCCCAAACATTACTCTTGCCTTCCTGATGAAGGTAACCATGAGGATATTCCCTTCTCCCTGGTGTTACGGCCTCCTTTTCGGCTTACAAGGGAGGATCAGAAGATAAGGGGCGCTTGAGATCTTACGTAGGTTACGCTACATGATTTACTTTATTATTTAAATTTCCTAATAATGATACAACCTTCTGATATTCATCCATTATAGATTTATATAATGCTTCCATCTTTACTTTATCACCACTTTGCTTCGCTGTATATATTTCCCACGCAAGCCTATGAAACTCTTGATGCTGTTTTTCAAGCATCCGGTAATGGTTATTATTTTCAAATTCTTTCCCTTCCCCGTATATCCATTTTCCAAGATCGCATTTTATATAATCCTTGTCGGTAACCACAAGATTTTTTTTACGATCGTCAAGAAACGCTCGTAATTGCACCAGCCAGTTGCGGTGCATCAATACTATTAAATTATAATTAAAAATAGTCCCTTCTTTTTCAAGGAAACCGCTTTTTTCAAGTTCTTTATATAAAGCCGCCATGTTTTTATCGTTATCTACGGCGAATTGACTTATGTCGCTTTGTGCGCCGGTTATATCCATCGCGTTTTTATGTACTTCCCCTATATCCTTTACTATTCCACCAGCATAATCGGTAATCTCTCTTAACGCTTCCTCAATGTTTTGAGAACCGACGGCCATTTCCTTGCTTCCCCCTGCGATTTCCTCTGAAAATTCCCGTACTTCATTGATGGATTTTAATATTTGATCCATACCTATTGATAATTCCTCGGTGGCGTGTGATATTTCATTGAATGCGGTTACAAAATTATTAGTTTCGTTTTGTATATTATTAAAGGTTTCCTCGGCGACACAGCTTGCTTTTTTAGCTTCGTCAATTTTAGCTACAATATTTTTTATTGATTCCGTAATTGATTTTGAGTTTACGGACGCGCTTTCCGCAAGTTTGCGTACCTCGGCAGCGACTACCGCGAATCCTTTCCCGGTTTCCCCTGCGTGGGCGGCTTCTATTGCGGCGTTCATTGACAGAAGATTCGTCTGCGCCGCTATGCCATCGATTACCTGAACCACGCCGGAAATATTGTTTACCAGGGTAGTTACTTCCGATATTGTACGTCCCAGAAGATTAATCCGCCGCGATCCTGTTTCCAGCGTCGCTTGCAATTTCTCAAGAGTTTCTGTTTTCCGCCTGGTAATATTTTCCACGCTATGAACATTAGCGTTTATTTCTTCTATAGCCGTCCCTGTTTGGACTATTGATTGTTCCTCTTTTTCAAGTTTTACACCGGTTTGTATAATGGTAGCCGTAATCTGTTCAGACGCCAAAGACGCTGCGCTGATTCTTTCATAAAGCGATTGGTTTTTCTCTTCTATAGAACTGATATTTTTACCTATTTGCCCTCCGGCATTGATCGCAGCGTCAAGGGCTTTTGAAACGCGTCCATTTATTTCGTTTGAGTTCTTTTTGATGCCATTTAAAAACTGTACTACCCTTTTCCAGGCGTCTTCCTTTTCTGTTGATTGTTTGATACTTTCTACATATAATTCTAATTTTTTATCAAAAATTATATGCCATATAACACTGAAAACTACAAAAAAGACTACCGAACAGACCGGAACAGGGAGACCTAAAAAAGAGCCTATATTTCCCCCAAGTATCACGACCGCAGCCGACAAGACTATGAACAACATAGAAGACCGTTTCATACGTTACTCCATCGCTTACAATTTCTTTTCGCTTACTATCCTGAACTCGTTCAGGATTATTTAGTGTAGGTATAACCTTTTTAAAACTTTCCCCAAGGGGCATCCTCCTTGGTGTTTGAAGAACTTTGAAGACTTGCCGGTGTTTTGTATATATCCTGCAGCTTGCAAGAAATTCTGACAGGCTTCCCGTAAGCCTCAATATTTCAATTAACCTATCCAATTAGTCAAAAAGAGTCAAGCGGTCAAAACACAAAATTTTCAGCCTTGATACCGGTTCTTCACCCCGTTATAGTTATAGCATGGAACAACTGAAACGAACTACCCACTGCGGTGCCCTGAGGAAGCAGGATGTGGGTAAAACCGTGGTATTAAACGGGTGGGTTCACCGGAAGCGGGATCATGGAGGTATTGCCTTTATTAACCTCCGAGATCGATACGGTATTACCCAGATAGTGGTTGGGGAAGGGTCTGCCCTCAGTGCGCTGACCGGGGAACTGCGAAACGAGTACTGTATCGCGGTGGAGGGCAGGGTTCGCCTGAGACCGGCTGGTATGGTAAACCCCGAGATGCCCACCGGTGAAATTGAGGTGGATGCAGACCAACTGGTTATTTTGAACCGGAGTGAGGTACTGCCCTTCCCGATAGAGGAAGAGACCGGGGCAAAAGAAGAACTCAGGCTCAAATACCGCTACCTGGACCTGCGTTCCGGGGGTATGCAGAAACGAATCCGCCTGCGCCATGAGGTAAGCTTTGCGGTTCGAACATGGATGATCCGCCAGGGCTTTTACGAGATTGAAACCCCTACGTTCATCAAATCCACTCCCGAAGGCGCGAGGGATTACCTGGTACCTTCCCGGCTCTACCCCGGTAAATTCTATGCGCTTCCCCAGTCTCCTCAGTTGTATAAACAGATCCTCATGGTGGCAGGGTTCGATAAATATTTCCAGATTGCCCGCTGTTACCGGGATGAGGACGCCCGGGGGGATAGGCAGCCTGAGTTCACCCAGATCGATATAGAGATGTCCTTTGTAGACCGGGAGGATATTCTCACGATGACCGAAGGACTCATGGGCTATGTGTTTAAGCAATGTCTAAACCAGGACCTTCCCCCGCAGTTTACCCGGTTGAGCTATGAAACCGCCCAGGAGCAATACGGGACCGATAAGCCGGATCTTCGTTTTGCTATGCCTTTGCAGGATTTTGGGCCGTATATAGCTGCCGGGGACTTTCAAGCCTTCAAAGATGCCCTGGCAATCGGGGAGGCAGCAAAACAGGCTGCAGCGGCCAAGGGAATTACCCTGGCTGGCGGCGGGGTCAAGGCTCTCGTGGTACCGGGTAAGGCTTCCTATTCCCGGAAACAGATTGAGGAGCTTGAAGCCCAGGCTAAGATCTACCAAGCCAAGGGTCTTGCATGGATGAAGGTTACCGGTACGAAAGCCGCGCCCATATTGGAAGGGGGGGTGGCGAAGTTTTTCGCAGCCCAGGCCAAGGACGTTGTGCAAGGCTTGGGAGCCAACCCGGGGGATCTCATCCTCATGGTGGGGGATTCCCGGAGAAAGATAGCCAACATCGCCCTAGGCGCGGTACGATCCAAGCTGGGCCGGGATTTGGGCCTTCTTGATCCCACGTGCTTTGCCTTTGTCTGGATCCTGGACTTCCCGCTCTTTACCTTCAATGAAGCAGAGAACCACTGGGAAGCAGCCCATCACATGTTTTCCTATCCCCAGACCCAATACCATGAGATCCTTGAACAGGATCCGGGTTCGGTGAAGGGAGACCTGTACGATCTGGTTCTTAACGGGTACGAGCTTGCCTCCGGTTCCATCCGTATCCATGACCCTGTACTGCAGAAACGGATCTTCCATATCCTGGGACTTGATCCCCAGGAAGCGGAACAGAAATTCGGCTTCCTCACCGAAGCCTTCAAGTTCGGCGCTCCTCCTCACGGGGGTATTGCTCCTGGTTTGGATCGCTTGGTGATGCTCATGGCTGGGGAAACCTCGATTAAAGAGGTCATCCCCTTCCCCAAAAATTCCTTTGCCGAGAGTCCTTTGGATGACAGTCCCAGCGAGGTAGCTCAGAAGCAACTTGACGAATTGCACCTTTCCATTGTGAGCACTCGCGCCCCTTAAAGAAACAGGAATATAAAAAAAAGTGAAAGAATATATGGAGTTATTGCTTACCTTTGGCAAGCTTGGGTGTATCACCTTTGGCGGGGGCTATGCGATGATCCCCGTCATTGAGCGGGAACTGATACAGAAGAAGGGCTGGACTACCATGGAAGAGGTGATGGATTATTATACCATCGCCCAGGTAACCCCCGGCATCATTGCGGTCAATACTTCCACTTTTATTGGGTTCAAAAGAAAAGGCCTCCTGGGAGGGATCCTCACCACTCTGGGTTTTGTGTTTCCTGGGGTCGTTTTCATCACGGTTATTGCCCTTTGTTTGCAAAATTTTGCAGAGTATCCCCTGGTGCAACATGCCTTTACCGGTATTCGGGTGGCAGTAGGGGCCCTCATTTTGGATACGGTTCTCAAGCTCCTCAAAGGGGTATTCAAAGACGGCAAGGCCATAGTCATCTTCATCCTTGGTTTTGCCCTTTCCGCGGTGTTCAACACCAATCCGGTGCTGCTGGTTATTGCCGCAGGGGTAGCCGGCTTTTTCCTGTACCGGCCTAAAAAGGAAGGCCTCTCCAGCCAAGGAGGATCCCCATGATGCTCTTGTGGCTGTTCGTAGAATTCTTTAAGATCGGGGTCTTTTCCGTGGGCGGCGGTCTGGCTACCCTTCCTTTTCTCTATCAAATGGCAGATTCCTACGAATGGATAAGCCCTGAGATGATCGGTAATATGCAGGCAGTGGCCCAATCATTACCCGGGGCCATTGGGGTCAATATGGCGGCCTATACCGGCTTTCTCTGTATGGGGATTCCCGGGGCCGCAGTATCGGTTGTGGGTTTGGTAAGCCCTTCCATAATCGTGATCGTCATCATTGCGCGGATGCTCCAGACGTTCAGGGAGAACCGGGTAGTCATTGCCGTGTTTTCCGGTCTTCGTCCGGCTGCAGGAGGACTCCTCTGTGCTGCTGGTTTCGGGGCCCTCAAACACTCTCTTTACCAGGGTAACGCACCGATCTGGTATGAAAGCATCCGGTGGCGGGAATGTCTCTTATTTTTGGTCCTGTTTCTGCTCATCTTTAAGTTCAAGAAGCACCCGGTTATCTACATTACCGCAGCAGGCATAGCCGGGATAGTTTTAGGCTTGTAAGGAGTGGATGTAGCACTGGCCGTTTCAGAGTTATCCGTCGCTATCCGCTCATAGTTTATCCTCAGCATCTTTAGCCGTTTGCCATCCGGGGGAAGCTACCCATCCTGGGTAGAGGCAAGCTGGAGGATAAGCAGCAGGGGAAGATGATCACTCAGGCCATTGCCGGTACGGGGATTGTAGGTAGCGGGCCGACCCTGGGCATTGATAAACGGCTCCTGGTTTATGACCATACAGCTCGCAAAATCCCAGCCTATCCTATCAAACAAGGGTGCGGTGAGCAGAAAATGATCGATAGTTTCCCAGTTGTCCTTGAAGTAGTAGGAGCCTTCCTGGAGTTCATTCCCCCAGGGAGAGTAGAGCGCCGGAGCAGGATCAGGAAAATATACCGGTATGGGTGGCTTGTTCCGGCTGAGGATGAGGAAATCTCCAGAGGATTCGGCATCTCCACGCGAGCCTATGAGGGCTGCGGCTTCCGGGTCATCGGGAAGCAGGGCCGTAATCGTGGTTCCGGTTTCCCGGTACCATTCATCGTGGTTTTCATTTAAGTCTCCCATAATAATGACCGGTATCGCTGGATCTTCCTCCTGGAGTTCCTGCAGCCTCCTTACCACGATTCGAGCGGCAGCTCTTCGGAGGAATTCAGTGACCGCCGTTTCTTGATCTGCTTGTTTTGCTTTCCAATGACAGACCAAAAGCACGAGGGGCTGGTTTTGTACCAAGAGCCTGGCCTCAAGAATTGGCCGGGGTGCGGTTTGCCCCTGGTCGGTAATCGAATGTACCCGGGTCTCTGCTAAGGGGAAACGGCTTAATAGCCCGATTCCCAAAGATGCACCAGGATTGTTGGCAAAACAAAAGTACTGGTACCCGCAGTCTTTCAACGGCCCCTCGACCAGATCCTCTAAAACACGGCTATTTTCGATTTCTTCCATACCAAGGATGTCTGGAGTGTTGCCGGCTATACGGCTCATCCCCTGAGCGAGCGTATTGAGCCGTGCCCGGTACTTTTCATTGGTCCATCCTGCAGCTTGGAGATAGGTATCGTATTCCATACCGGTTTCATCTCCATCAAACAGGGCCTGGACATTCCAGGTAACAATCGTCACGGTCTTTGGGTTGTCCTTGTCAGAAGAACGGGAACTGGTTACCGTACAGCCCCCCAAAAAGGGCAAGATAACCAGCAGTACCGCGCTCTTTAGACGCAGGCGCCTGTATAAACCCCGTTGGGTATTTATCTTTTTCATGCTTTTCCCGCAAGCCTCCGTATATATACGGCTTTGTACTGGAATTTGCTTGTATCAGAATCCAGGATGCCGTAAGACCACCTGGCAGGGGTACCCACGCCATACCCTTCCAGGGTAAGCTAAAGGGTATGCATCAATTTAGCAATGATTTTATTCGAGAAATCCCCAAGACGGATCTCCACGTACACCTTGACGGGTCGCTGCGGCTGTCCACGCTTATCAGATTGGCACAGGACCGGCGTATCGAGCTTCCCTCCTTTACTGAAGAGGGCATGCAGGAATTGGTTTTTAAGCCTTCTTATAAAAATCTCGATGAGTACCTGAGCTGTTTTGCCTGGACCGGAAAAGTCCTCCAGGACGAAGAGGCTCTGGAACAGGTCGCCTATGAACTGGCCCTGGATAATTTCGCCGAAGGGGTCCGGTACTTGGAAGTGCGCTTTGCGCCTCAGTTACATATCCATACCGTCTTTTCCTTTGAAGCGGTAACTGCCGCAGTGGACCGGGGCCTGCGCCGGGCAAGGAACGAAATAAACCGGTCCATTCAAGAGATAGAACCGTGTTTTGAATACGGCATTATCCTGTGCGCCATGCGGTTTTTTACCCCTCAGTTTTCCCAGTACTACCGGGACTTTACCGCGATGCACCGCTATTCTACGCCTTTGGAGATCATGCAAATGGCCGGGCAGGAACTGGCAAAAGCCACAGTGAAGCTGCGGGATGAAGGGGACATCCAACTGGTCGGCTTTGACCTGGCAGGAAGCGAACTTGGATATCCTGCCAGCGCACATCAGGAAGCGTATAATTACGTTACCAAAAATTTTATGCGTAAAACCGTACATGCCGGCGAAGCCTACGGGCCGGAATCGATTTTTCAGGCCATTACCGACCTCCACGCGGACCGAATCGGCCACGGTCTTCATCTGTTCAATGCGGACCTTATTGGGAACACCCCGGTCCAGGGTAAAGAAACCTATGTGGAAAACCTGGCCAACTACATCGCCGAAAACCGGATTACCATTGAAGTGTGCCTCACCAGTAATATGCAGACCGCGTCTCACATAACCAGCATCAAGGACCATTCCTTTGGTACTATGCTGGAGAAGAATCTCTCGTTAAGCCTCTGTACGGACAACCGGCTGGTATCCCATACCACCATCTGCAACGAATACCGTCTGGCGCTGGATAACTTTACGATATCCCCGGCAAAACTCAAAGACCTGATCACGTACGGGTTTAAGCGTTCCTTTTACTATCATTCCTACACGGAAAAACGCAGGTACGTGAGAAAGGTCTTGGACTATTACCAAAGCCTGGAAAAAAAACACGGGGTACGGTGATGGGGCGTTTTTCCCTGATTTTTCTGTTTGATAAGGCTTCTTGAGTAAGTACGCGTTTCTGACTATTCCTTCTGCGCTCATCTGTTTTTAGGGAGGTCGCGGGCCTGTTAAAAAATCAGCCCAAGACCTCCTATTTCATATTACAAATGGCATAGTTTTATGCGGTATTGATATTGTACAAGGTTATTTTCTCCTCATACGATTAACGAAGCTTGTTCCGTACCCGGTTAACGAGACGATCGAAAAAGGGTGTTTTAAGTTTCTGAAGCACTATACATAGTGTATGATTAAATAGTAGTATGCTATATATAGTGTTCTATTGGATGTTCAAGGATCAATTTGACAATCTCAACAGCTGGTTCTGAAACCCTATAGGCACATAACCGAATACTTCTGAAGACTACGTTAGGGGAGTACATAATGAATACCCTGTATTTTAAATATGCCTTAGAAATAGAACGGACGAGATCTATTACTAAGGCGGCGGATAACCTGTATATGGCCCAGCCTAATCTCAGCAAGGCAATTAAAGAGCTGGAGGATACGGTCAGGTTCCCCATTTTTGAGCGGAGTTCCCGGGGGGTCATGCCGACCCGCCAAGGCTTGGAGTTTCTCTCCCACGCCCGAACCATCCTGGAACAACTGGAAAAGATCGAAGCAATCCCCGAGGGTGATACGACCCAGCGGCAGTATTTCACGGTCTCCATACCCCGGGGGAGTTATATTGCCGCGGCTTTTACCCAATTTGTTACTGAACTGGACTTTGAAAAAGAGGTAAACATCAAGGTCCAGGAGACCAATTCCATGGAAACCATTACGGGCCTCGTGGAAAACCGGTTTAGGCTCGGGATCATCCGGTATCAAAGGATGTACGAGAATTATTTCCTTGATTATCTGGCTGATAAGGGGCTGGGCCATGAGCAGATCTGGGAATTTGAATACGTGGTGCTCATGTCAAAAGACCACACCCTGGCAGGCGCCGGTGAAGTGCTCTACAGCGAACTGAACCAGTTCATTGAAATCGTGCATGGGGATACCTCGGTTCCCTACTTAGGGGCCTTGGAAACGCAGCGGGCCAAAGGGCCTTTCCCGCTGCGTAAACGGATCTATCTCTATGAACGGTGTAATCAGTTTGATCTCCTGAGTACCCTGCCCCTCACCTATATGTGGGTATCCCCGATTCCTGATAAGCTGCTTGATCGTTATCAACTGGTACAGCGTCGGTGTATCTTAGCCAATAACCAATTCAAGGATGCGCTGATTTATCATCAGGGGTATACGTTTTCCGCTTTGGATAAACAATTCATTGATAAAATCTACGCCTCAAAAAACACGCTTTCCTTTCGGCGCTTTGTGTAGAAAAAAGAGAAAAAGCTATCCTTCTGCTCGATCTTGTCATATTCATAAGGGAATACTGCGGTCTTCTCATATCCATAGTGAAATACCGCTATGCGAAATATATATTTCTCAAGGACTTGGGCCTATGTTACCTTAGATTATGGGTAGAATAGGTAACCTCCATTCCGCTCCATCAAAAGCTGTCCGGAAACACTAACCTGGACAGCTTTTGTATCAAGCCGAGGCAGAGGTTCATATTCCTCAACAAAAGAGGAACCCCGCGGACAGCCCTTCCACCACGAAGTTATGCTGCCAACAGGGTATTGTATGCAGAGAAAGTGTAGGCCATAAGGCGCCTCATATTCAATACATCCGTCCTCTTGGAGCAATCAAGGGAACCGGACCAGGTCTGGTCCCGCATACCTTTATAAGGAGGACGCGATGCTGTACCAGCGTCTTGCCGAAACCGCGGAGGTTCCGGCGGATCATGTTTGTACGCTAAAGCCCCGAATCAACCTCTTAGCCGGTCCCCCGGGAGATCCTGAAAAGCTGCCTGAGATGCTGCGCAGTTTTTTTGCTGAAGAAGGAAAACATGTGATTTGTGGAGGAACCACCTCGATCCTGGCCGCGGAATTTCTCCATAAACCGCTGGACACGATCCTTCCCTGCCATCTGGATCCGGTAATTCCCCCCATAGCCAGACTTGATGGGGTTGACCTGGTAACCGAAGGGCTTATCACCATAGCCCGGGTTCTGGAATACGCTCAGGGCTACCTCGCGGGAGCCCAGGCCGATGCTTCCTGGAACACCGGAGAAGACGGGGCATCCCAGGTCGCCCGGCTGCTCTTTGAAGAAGCAGGAGCGCTTACCTTTTACGTGGGAAGCGCGGTTAATCCCGCATCTCACGCTGATGAATCGGCCTCAGGCTATCAGGATAAACTGGGGCTGCTTCACGCATTGGAAACCTGTCTGAGAGCAATGGGGAAACCAATACAGGTCCATTATTTTTAGCAAAGAGAGGTTTTACATGAGTATTGACTATGGGATCATTGATAGGATCGCCGCGGTATGGGGCTATACGCCCAGCGCGACCATTCCCATATTACAGGAAGTACAGGAACAGTACCATTATGTACCCCAGGAAATCTTTCCGTACATGGCCAAGAAACTGGCATTAAGCGAAGCGCGGATTTACGGGGTGGCCACGTTTTATGAAAATTTTTCGCTAGAACCCAAGGGCAGGTTTATCATTAAGGTCTGCGACGGCACTGCCTGCCATGTACGGAATTCCATGCCCTTGCTTGAAACCCTGCGGAAAGCTCTGGGACTTTCTGAAACCAAGAAGACCACCGATGATCTGGCGTTTACCCTGGAGACGGTTTCTTGTCTGGGCGCGTGTGCCCTTGCCCCGGTACTGTCGGTGAATGACCAGGTACATGCTGCCATGACTCAGGAAAAAGCTGCTGCCCTGCTTAAAACATTGCAAGAGGAGAACCGTGGTGTTACAGGATAGAGCGGCCTTACAAAAAGCCCGGCAGGATTATACCCGGTCACTGGCAACGGAACGAAAAAAGATACTGGTTTGCGCAGGAACCGGCTGTGTTTCCAGCGGATCCCTCAAGATACATCAACGGCTGCTGGACCTGGTGCAGGATCAGGGGCTTTCCTATACCGTGGAATTACGCCAAGAGCCGGAACAGGACGTTTTAGCACGCATAGGGGTAAAGAAAAGCGGCTGTCATGGTTTTTGCGAAATGGGCCCCCTCGTTCTGATTGAACCTGAGGGGTACCTCTATACCAAAGTTACCCTTGAGGACTGTGAAGCCATCGTGCATAAAACCATCCTGAAGGGGGAAATCTGCGAGCATTTGGTGTACCATTCCCAGGGGCAAAGCTACCTCAAGCGGGAGGAGATTCCGTTCTATAAAAAGCAGACCCGTATTGTGCTGGAACATTGCGGCCTCATGGATGCAGAGTCAATCCAGGAATACCTCGCGCTTGGCGGATACCAGGCATTCGAGAAGGTCCTCTTTGAGATGAGCGCGGAACAGGTCATTACCGAAGTTACCGAGTCCGCACTGCGGGGCCGAGGAGGCGCAGGATTCCCCACCGGGGTCAAGTGGCAGGAGGTGTATCAACAAAAGGCCCTGCCCAAATACGTGGTTTGTAACGGCGACGAAGGAGATCCAGGGGCTTTCATGGATCGGAGCGTCATGGAAGGGGATCCTCACCGGGTGCTTGAAGGGATGCTCATTGCCGGGAAAGCAACAGGGGCGTCTAGTGGGTACCTCTATGTCCGGGCAGAATACCCTATCGCGGTACGCCGGCTCACCACCGCCATCACCCAGGCAACTGAACTGGGCCTTTTAGGACCGCACATCTTGGGCACGGATTTTAGTTTTACCTTGGAGGTATACCGGGGGGCCGGGGCCTTTGTCTGCGGCGAAGGAAGCGCACTCACCGCATCTATAGCAGGAAAGCGGGGCATGCCTCGGGTGAAGCGGTTCCGAACCGTAGCCCAAGGACTGTTTGAGCAGCCCACCCTGTTGAACAACGTGGAAACCTTTGCCAACATCCCTTCCATTATCAACCGGGGCGCGGGGTGGTATAAGCGCATCGGCCCTGCAAGCAGTCCGGGAACCAAAACCTTTGCCCTGACCGGGAATATCACCAATACCGGCCTCATCGAAGTGCCTATGGGAATGACCTTGAGAGAGGTAATTTTTGATATCGGCGGCGGTCTGCGGAACCAGGAGGAATTCAAGGCGGTGCAGATAGGAGGGCCTTCCGGGGGCTGTCTTTCAAAAGACGATCTGGATCTGCCCTTGGATTTCGATTCCCTGAAGAAAGCTGGTGCCATCATCGGAAGCGGCGGCTTGGTGGTGATGAACGATAAAACCTGTATGGTGGAGATCGCCCGGTTCTTCATGAGTTTTACCCAGAAAGAATCCTGCGGCAAGTGCAGCCCGTGCCGGGAAGGAACCAAGCGGATGCTGGAGATTCTGGAACGCATGGTCGCGGGAAACGGCCGGGACGGGGATATTGAACTGCTCCTGGAACTGGCGGATACCATTTCCGGTGCAGCCCTCTGTGGACTAGGGAAGACCGCGCCCAATCCGGTGGTGAGCGCCATCACGCAGTTCCGCAGCGAATATGCGGCCCACATTTACGATAAACGCTGTCCTGCGGGTAGTTGTAAGCAGCTTGCCCGGATTTTCATTGATACGGAAGTCTGCAAAGGGTGTACCAAATGCGCCAAGGCCTGTCCGGTAGGGGCTATTACGGGTACATCCAAGACCCCTCATGAAATCAACGAGCAAAGGTGCATCAAATGTCGGGTCTGTATTGAGACCTGTCCCTGCGACGCGGTTAAGGAGGAACCATAACATGAAAAACACCGAATATATGGTCATTGACGGCATCCCCGTGGCTATTAGTGGGGAAGCATGTATCCTTGATCTGATCCGTAAATTGGGGATCGAACTGCCCACCTTCTGTAATAATCTGGAATTGCCGGTATATGGGAATTGTCGGATGTGTATGGTAGAAACCCAGGACGGAACCCTGGAGTTTGCCTGTTCCACCCCGCCCCGGGCAGGGATGAACATCAAGACCAACACCGAGGAACTACAGCGCTACCGCCGGGTGATTCTGGAACTGTTATTGGCCAACCCGGTACCGGACCGGCTGCGGGAATTGGCGGAATGGCTTGGGGTTCCTCCCTACACCACAAAACCCGCGGAGCACCTTACGCCCCAGGAGGAACCGGTAAGCGATAATTGACCATATATGGGGAAAATAGTACGATAGGAGCATGCAAACTATGTATACAACGTGGTGTTATAGTACTCCATACCCCTGATCATCGTAGGATTCGTAATTCGTAAAAAGAGGAACCCCAGCAACAGTACTTTTGTCAGAAGCTTCGCTGCTGCCAGGGTTTTGAACGTATGAAAGATACTATACGCAATAAAGCGTTTCTATTTCAATACAGACAAGACCTCTTTTTTATCTATCTGTCAGGAAAAAGAACTGGTTTCTCAGTTCTATCCATAAGGCGTGCTGGTATGCACGCAAGGAGAGGTCTATGGTCTGTTGTAATACTGACATACAAGAAGAAGCCCGGGAGATTGTGCAGGCAATCGGTTCAGCCCCGGAATATGCGATTCCTTTGCTGCAGGAAATGCAACGACGACGTTCGTATCTTCCCAAGGATTTAGTGGAAGCAGTTTCCGGGGAAACGGGTATTCCGGTCTCCACCTTGTTTGGCGTGGCGACCTTCTATTCCCAGTTCCGGTTCAAACCCCAGGGGAAGTATTTAATCCGGGTATGTCACGGAACAGCCTGTCATGTTACGGGAGCAGATGTTATTTCAGCGGTTATTGCTCAGGAATTGGGCATTGCAGAAGGGGATACCACGCAAGATATGCTCTTTTCCTTTGAAAAGGTGGCATGCTTGGGCTGCTGCGCGCTTGCACCGGTGGTCATGATCGGAGGCAAGATTTACGCAAAACTTTCCGGTCCCAAGATCAAGTCCGTCATAAAGGAATACCTTATGAAGGAGTCCCATCATGGCAAGGCCTAAACTGTTAGTCGGTCTTGGTTCCTGCGGTATTGCAGCGGGAGGGCAGGTTTTATACGACCATCTGAAACAGGCGGTTCCCCCGGAGGTGGCGGATATTCAGGTTACCTCGTGTATCGGGATGTGTTGGGCGGAGCCGCTTATCGAGGTGGTTGCGGATACAGGCAGGACGCTTTTCGGGTATGTTACTGAGGATTTTTCCGATCAGATCTGGCAGGGCTTGCAGGCAGGTAAGCTGCCTGAGGAGCAGCGGATACGGGAATCCCCGGAAGGCAAGGACTATCTGGACAAACAGGTGAAGGTCGTGCTCCGTAACTGCGGGGTGATTAACCCGGAAAAGATCGACGATTATCGAGCGGTTGGCGGCTACGAGGCCCTCAAAACGTGTCTCAATACCTATACGCCTCAGCAGGTTATCGACATCGTGAAGGAATCCGGCTTGGCAGGACGGGGGGGCGCGTTTTTCCCCACCGCAACCAAGTGGGGGCTTTTCGCAGCTAATCCCCGGCCTTTAGGGGGCCACAAGTACCTGGTCTGTAATGCGGACGAGGGCGACCCCGGGGCATTCATGGATCGGGCCACGATTGAAGGGGATCCCCACGGCCTCCTCGAAGGCATGTTGATTGCTGCCTATGCTACCGGTGCTGACCGCGGTTATATCTACTGCCGAGCCGAATACCCCCTGGCCATCAAGCGGCTCAAGATCGCTATTGAAGAGGCGAAGCAGCAAGGTTTCCTAGGGGATACCATCTTGGGGAAGAACTTTACCTTCCATCTCAAAATAAAGGAAGGCGCAGGCGCGTTTGTCTGTGGTGAAGAAACCGCACTCATGGCGTCGATCATGGGGCGCCGTGGTATGCCTACCTTGAAGCCGCCCTTCCCCGCGGTATCCGGTCTCTTTGAATCTCCTACCAATATCAACAACGTGGAGACCTTTGAAAATGTTGCGTACATTATCAGTAAAGGCGCAAAAGCGTTTAATCAGTACGAATCCAATGGTACCATAGGCACCAAGGTATTTGCCCTAGCCGGCAAGGTGAAACGGGCGGGACTGGTGGAGATTCCTGTGGGTATGACGATCCGGGAACTGGTCGAGCACATCGGCGGCGGTTCCTCCACCGGACTACCCCTCAAGGCCGTACAGATGGGCGGCCCCTCCGGGGGTTGTATCCCGGCGCGCCTCTTTGACACCCCCATTGATGTGAAGTCGATTACCGGCACCGGGGCTATCATGGGTTCAGGAGGCTTCATCGTCATGGATGAACAAACCTGTATGGTTGACGTGGCCAAGTACTTTCTTACCTTTGTCCAAAGTGAAAGCTGCGGCAAATGTACGTTCTGCCGTATTGGAACTAAACGGATGCTCGAAATCCTCAACCGCATCACCGCAGGCAAAGGGGAAGTACAAGACCTGGACCGTTTGCAGGAACTTTCCCAGGCGATCAAGAAGGGGTCCCTCTGCGCCCTTGGGCAGACCGCGCCGAATCCGGTGCTTACCACCCTGCAGTATTTCCCCGAAGAATACGAGGAACACATCACCCAGAAAAAATGCCCTGCCAAGGTATGCAAGGCTCTCATCACGTACCGTATTCTCCCGGATGCCTGTACCGGCTGCGGTGCATGTGTGAAGGGCTGTCCGGTTAAGGCGATTTCCGGGGAAAAGAAAAAGGTTCACTGCATTGATGTATACGGGTGTACGCGCTGCGGTCTGTGCAAAGACACCTGCAAATTCGCGGCCATAGCGGTTGCCTAAAAAGGAAGCACTGAAATGCCTACGGTAAGCATCACCATTAATGATAGACCCCTTCAGGTTGAAGCGGGTACCACTATTCTCAACGCAGCTGCGGCGGCAGGGTTCGAGATTCCCACCTTCTGTCATGCCGGGAACCTCAAGCCCTACACCAGCTGCTTTATCTGCGCGGTTAAGGTTGAACCTGGACGGGGCAACCTCGTACCTGCCTGTGCGACTCAGGTTGCACAGGGGCAGCGCATCACCGTATCTGGGCCGGAAGTGGATGCTTCCCGGCGGATGTGTCTCAATCTCCTTGTATCCGATCACTGCGGCGACTGTCTCCCGCCCTGTCAGACGAATTGTCCCGCCTCCATCGACATTAAGGGCTTTCTCACCCTGGTTCGGGAAGGTAAGGAAGCTGAGGCCGCAACACTGATTCGCGAAAAGGCCCCCTTTCCGGGTACGCTGGGCAGGATCTGTCCCCGGCCCTGTGAAGAGGCATGTCGTCGGAATCGGGTGGAAGGACCGGTGGCCATCTGCAATATGAAGCGCCACATTGCGGATACCGAGCTGGCAATAAAAAAGAAGCCCCAGCTTCCCCTACCCGCAGCATCAACCGGCAAAAAGGTCGCGATCATCGGTGCAGGTCCTGCGGGTATGGCCGCCGCTTATTTCCTACGTTTGCAAGGTCATGGAGTTACGGTGTTTGAGAAACACCACGCCTCAGGGGGTATGCTCCGCTACGGCATCCCCTACTATCGTCTCCCGGATGAGGTCCTCAGCACCGAGTTTGGTTCGATTGAAGCACTGGGGGTTGAGGTGCGGTACTCCGTGGAAATCGGTAAGGATATTCCTGCCCTGAAACTTGCCGTGGACTACGACGCGCTCATCTTGGCAATCGGCGCCCAGGGAGCGTCTCCCATCGGTGTTCCTGGGGAAGACCTCCCCGGCGTGTGGGCTGGTATCACCTACCTAGGCGAATCCGGCGAAGGGCATACCCCCACCCTGGGCAGTGATGTATACGTGGTGGGCGGAGGTAACACCGCGATGGATTGTGTACGTTTGGCGATTCGAGGCGGCGCAAGGGCCACCTGCCTCTACCGCCGTGGACGGGAGGACATGCCGGCAAATGATCTGGACATTGAAGAAGCTGAATACGAAGGGGTGCAGTTTGAGTACCTCACCGCACCGGTCAAGATTGAACAGGATGGCGACCGGTTAAAGCTCACCCTGATCAAGATGGAACTAGGGGATCCAGATGCCTCTGGCCGCGGTTCACCCAAGCCCAAGACCGGGTCTGAATACACCGTGTTCGCTACGGCGGTGATAGGCGCCATTGGTCAACGGGTACTGCCTGCATTGGCACACGAGCTTGGTCTTGAACTGGCCCGCAACGGAGCGATTGTTACGGATCCAGAGACCTTCCAGACCAAGCGGCCAGGAATCTTTGCCTGCGGTGATTGTCAGACCGGCGCGGATATCGCGGTCAGGGCTATGGGTAATGGCCGCAAGACCGCGGTAGCGGTTGACCAGTATCTCAAAGCTGAGGAAGTCAGGGGTGAACCTGAGCTGTTCAACTCCCAGATGGGTCCCCTTGAGGAAGTGAGTGCGGAACTCTTCAAGGATGCAAAGCCCCAGGAGCGAATCAAGATGCCGGTCATTGCCGACCATGAGCGGAAGACCACTGAACAGGAAGTAGAGACCGGCTTTAAACCCGTGGAGGTGAAACAAGAAGCTGAACGCTGCCTTGAGTGCGGCTGCGACGCGATCAAGGACTGCAAACTCCGGGAATACGCCACGAAATACGGTGCAGACCAAGCCTACTTTGGCCCGCTGGTTGAAGCGGATTCACGGCGCAGCTTCCAGGTGGACTCAAGTCATAAGGACATTCAGATACAGTCAGGTAAGTGTATCAACTGTGCAGCCTGTGTCCGGGCCTGCGCTGAAGTGAAAGGCCTGAACATCTTAGGTCTGGAGAACCGGGGCTTTGCCACCCGTATGCAGGTTCCTTTTGGTCAAAGCCTCGCAGGAACCCAATGTGACGGCTGCGGCGAATGTGTGAAGGTCTGTCCCACCGCGGGGATCATGGCGCGGTCTCATATCGTATAGTCCGGTTGAGAAACAATTGAGGGGGGATTTACTCCCCCCTTGTGCATCAAAAAAAATGCCGAATCGACGATGGTTTCATGCTATTTCATCGCCCCTTGTTCACGGTAATACTTTAAAGCTCCGGGATGGAAAGGAACCGGTATCCCTAAGACCGCGGACTCAAGACTGAGTTCTGCGGCCTTGGGATATGCGGCGGTGATTTCCGCTTGACCCTCAAATAATGCCTGGGTTACCTTGTACACGTCGCTGGCCTGAATCTTGTTGTTTACCACCAGGGTCGCCTGTACCGCCACGGTATTCACGTCCTCCGCAAGGCCCGGATAGATTCCCCCTGGAATGGTATAGACCTTGTAATAGGGGTATTCGGACAGCAAGAGCTTTCTCCGGGCTTCACCTATTGGAAGAAGCTGTATCCGAGTGGATGAGGCAAGATCGACAAGCACAGGGGTGGGTATACCCGCGGTACAGAAGAACGCGTCGATTTCACCTGAGGCGAGAGCCTTGGCAGAGTCTCTAAAATTGAGGTTCTCCTGCTGAATGTCTGCAAAGGACATCCCGTACGCTTCAAGAATCTGGGTGGCATTCAAGGCCGTACCACTCCCGCCTTCTCCCACTGATACCCGTAAGCCCTTTAGACCGGTAATATTGGTGATACCCTCCGCCGCGACGATGTGGCAAACCTCGGGATACAGCCCTGCAACCGCGGAAAAATCCTTTTGAGCGCCCACGGTAGCGAAAATGTTGGTCCCATTATATGCATAGGTCATCACGTCATTTTGGACAAAGGCAAAGTCAACGCTTCCCAATTGGATAAGGCCAATATTGGCCACCGCGGCTGCGGTACTCTGGACCGTAACCTGCAATCCCAGACGTTTTTCAAAGACCTGGCCCAGGGCAGACCCGTAGGCATAGTAGATCCCGGTACTGTCGCCTGTTGCCAGCTTCAAGGTGGTAAGGGGCGGAGCTTTTTTCTCACACCCCGCGCATAGGCCCAAACTAACAGCAAGAGCAAGAACGATACTGGTTTTTCTCATTGTTCCCATACAAAAGCTCCTTTATCAGCAATTATAGTAAGAAATCAAGGTTGTTTCAAAACTTTATAATAAAGTTACATAAAGAACCATGCTCAAAAACTCGTTTTTTTGGAAATGCCTCTAAAATCTCGTAATGGTTACTTTGCAGAATTTGAAACATAAGATTATAGTAACTATATAATAATACGCTAATGGGTGTATACTAGTATTTATACGACTATAACAAAGTGAGGTGTTTTATGGAAATGGTCTTTGTAAACGGGATTTTACAGCTCAAGTTTGACATCCTCCAGGCAGCGGCGTTGGGGGCTATCATGTACTACTTTGGTATCTGGATGCGGTCAAGAATTCCCGTATTAGTGCGCTTTTCCATTCCAGCGCCGGCTGTTGGCGGCTTGCCGATCGCTATTATCGCGGCAATCCTGCAAGCCAACGGGATCGTTCATTTTGTCTTTGACAGTACCCTGCAGCAGGTCTTCATGATCTGCTTCTTTTGTACCGTCGGGATGAACGCCAGCTATAAGCTGGTGCTGAAAGGGGGGCTTATGGTACTGGCTTTCTGGGGGGTCTCCACCCTGGTTTCGACTGTACAAAACCTCGTGGGTATCCCCATAGCCAAAACCTTCGGCCTCAGTCCGCTCATGGGTATCATTGGTGGTTCGATCCCGATGATAGGTGGACTGGGCACTGCCGGGGCCTTCGGTGCCCTGTTTGAAGATGAGTATGGCATACAAGGCGCCTTGAGCGCAGGTATTGCCTGCGCTACCTTTGGTATGGTCGCGGGTTCCCTGGTGGGAGGGCCTCTGGGGGAATGGATCATCAAGTTTCATAAGATCAAAACCCCAAACGCCATGAAAAATCTCAATCTCATGGATACCGAAGTGGAACAGGAAGCGGTGCTGGAAGAGATTGGCAGTATCATGCAGGATCCCGCCCCCGCCGAAGACGAAGAGGACAAAGTATCGGGTCCGCACCTGATGAAGAACCTTGCCTGGGTGCTGGTAGCCACGGGTATCGGCTCGGCACTGACGAACTACCTGAAAAAGGCCGGTATTACCCTGCCTCCCTACCTGGGAGCGATGCTCATCGCCATCATCATCCGTAACATCGGGGATAAAACCGGCAAGTACGCCATAGATTCCAAGGCCATCGGTATGATTGGGGATATAACCTTGGCCCTGTTCATCACCATGGCTATCAATTCTCTGCAACTCTGGCAACTGATCAACCTGGCAGTCCCCCTGCTGGTGATGATGATCGTTCAGGTAATCCTCATTCTGTTCATCGCCTATTTTCTGGTGTTCCGGCTCTTTGGCAAGAATTACGATTCCGCGGTCATGGCAAGCGGTCTCTGCGGGTTCGGTCTTGGCGCTACCCCGAACGCGCTCGTCTGTATGCAGGCCATCACCAGCAAATATGGCTATTCTGAAAAGGCCTTTTTCGTCGTACCTATTGTCGGTTCCTTCTTGGTAGACGTAAGCAACGCCAGCGTCATCTCCATTATGGTCGGCTTTTTTAAGTAAGCCGGGGGTTGGGGGGACAGGTTTGTCCCCTCTACCCAGACGCCTAAAC
>JAISBK010000121.1 GCA_031266255.1 Treponema sp. | reverse complement strand
GCTTCCCAGCCTGCTTCCCGTTCAGCCGCCAGTTCAGCTTCCAGGTTAAATTCCGCAAATAGCATGTTCATTACCTCCGACCCATTCCTCTCAAAAAATTCTTTTAATAGGTTATGCCTTATGCACCACCCTATCGCCTCTTTAATCGCTTCCGTTAATTCCTCATCAGTAAGTCTTAACGGCACCCTGCCCCCTGATACGGTACCCGCATATTCCCGTACCTTCCCCGTAAATGCACTGTATCCTTTAAGCGTTCGACTCTGCCTCAGTTTCTCCTCATTGTGCCCCGGGTTGATATTGTATATCTTACCTACCAACTCAAGCGCAGCCGGTGTATCCTTTCCTATCCCCAGATTCGTTGCATCCTCATAAGCATCCGATAACCTCACTAGCCCCTCATCAGGGTACGCCTCAACCCCGTTGTATAAAATTATGAATTCAGGGGTGTTCAATGAGCACCACCAGGGTATCCCCTATTTCAAAAGAAACATCATTAAGCCGGTTCCTAAAGAGCGCCCCTTCCAGCGTGTTTATCCTAATCGGTATGTCCGCAGGTAGCGTAACGCCTGCAAGTGCCCCGTATAGTTCCCGAAGCGTATCCGGCTCGCTGAATAAAAGCGAGAAAACGCTGCTCTTATACTCCCGGTTTGCGCCCATATATCCCTCTGTAACAACTATACCCCAAGTAAAGCATGGCGTAAATGGCAAAAAGCACGGGCTCAGCAATGCTCAGTTACCCCCAGCATCGTTGGGTTCACCATGCTTATTTTTACAGATCAGAAACAATCGAGTTTGTGTTTCCAGAGAGGATTTTTGCTCTGCCTGAGGGTATGCAGAGCGATGAGCTGGGTTATCGCGTGTTTTGCTTCCTCCTCAGACCAGCGAAGGGGTGCAGCCTGGGATAAGGCCCGGGCTGCCTCGATAAGGGTATACCGGCGACGGTTACGCTTAAAAAAACTGATGAGGCTTGCCTCTTCCCGCAAGGTGTTTGCGGCCTGACCTGCACAGACGTCGCAACAGTCCCCTGGACTTTCATGGGTTCCCTCATAATTGAGGAGTCGAAGCAAGGTTTCCCGACGGCAGGAGTGGGTATTCCGGGCATAGGCGAGGATCTGGCCAAAGCGGATATTATCAACTTTGGAGGTAGTCCGGGTCCATTCGTCTCCCGGACCCCAGAGGAGTATTGCCTGGGAAGCTGCTCCGTCCCGTCCTGCCCGGCCTGATTCCTGGAGGTAGGCTTCCACCGAAGGCGGACAATCCCGGTGGATTACCGTGCGTATATCCCTTTTGTCCACCCCCATGCCATAGGCGCATGTGGCAACCAAGATCCCCTGGGGATGGCTAAAAAACCAGCGTTCCCCCGCGGTTTTTTCTTCCCGGCTTAACCCTGCATGGTAAAACCGAACCGTTTGAGGGGCAACGCTCCAACGAGCCAATTCGTTTCTGAGGTAGCGGGCGAGTTTTTCCGTACCTCTGCGGGAGGAACAGAACACCACGGCAGGTCTTGGGTACTTGATGAGCAGGTCCCGGACTGCCAAATCCCGGAGTATACAACCCTGAGCAGCATAGCGGATTGTGCTCCGATCCGGATTACCGATGATCCGGTGCGCTCCGAAGCCCTGGAACAGGCTCTGTTCTATTGTTTCCAGAACCGGCGTCGAAGCAGTGGCCGTAAAAGCAGTTACCAAGGGGAGCCTAGGCCCGCCCGCAGCATCGAGGATGCGGGCAATTTCCAAATAACTAGGCCTGAACTGTTTCCCCCATTCACTGATACAATGGGCTTCATCGATCACGACGTGGACAATCCCGAGTCCTTGGAGTTTTCCCAGCACTGAGGAAGTCAGTAGCACTTCTGGATTGGCGATGATGAAACGACTTTGACCGGTATGCAGCTGTTCCCAAAGGGCCTGCCGTTCCTCTGGGCTTTGTCCCCCGCGAAGGATCACCGGGGTGAATCCCCGTTCTTGCAAACGCCGCTCCTGGTCTGCCATCAAGGCAAGTATGGGGTATATTACCAGGGTCGGCCCTGCAAGCAGCATGGCAGGAAGCTGGAAACAGAGGGACTTCCCCGAACCGGTAGGCAGTATAACGATCTGTCTGCCCGGGTTTTCCCGCTCTGTCTCCTGCCGGAAGGCCGGGCTTCCCGCGGACTGGGCAGGATCATAATTGGTACCCGGCCAATGGATAGGGATCCCTGCGGCTTCCGCTGCCTCAAGGATATGAGCCACTACCAACCGTTGATAGGGGAACAGGTAGGGTACACCGAAAAGCTGTTTCGCCGCCGCATCCAAGGGATCCGGGGCTGCATATACGTCTCGGCTCTGGTCGAGTGTTTGATGGTTGATTTCTAAAGGGCTTTCCACGATGAACTTCCTTACCAAATACACTAATAAGGCACTCAAATGCAGTATGCTTTAATCGCCAAAAAACAGAGGCAGTTTCAAAACTAAACCTTTCGTAACCGGTCAAGTTTTGTAACGTGAGTTCGACGGAATATACGGGGTCCGCGAATGAACGCGAATTTCCGCAAATTACTTTGGAGGAAAAAGAGACGCGTATCCCTTCCTCGGTGGAAACTATTATTAACCTTACAGCAGACGATTAAAAATGAGATCGATCTGCAATTTTATGGGGTCTTGAAATCCCAGGTCTTGCATTAACCGGACATACCCAGGGATGGATAGATAACGGAAGGCGGTAGATGTTTGTGTTCTCCTGATTGTACCATGCCGCAGTCCTCACCAGCCACGTATCTGGGGCGGCTCCTCAATCCTCACCGTATCCCCGGATTGCTCTATCACATACATCCCCGCCCCTAACGCCTCATGCCTCACCCCCTCAGGCATTATCGCCCCCGCTATCGCTCCCCGAATCTCTCGGTTGTCTCCCTCCCGGTCTTTATAGCTCCTGAAAAATTTAAGCCGCCCAATGTGTTTGGCCACATCTTTTTCTTTAGGCTTTGTTTTCACTTCCACGGCGATGCTGTACTTACTATTTTCCAAGAGTATGTCAAACTCCGCTTCTATCCGACCGGTTTCAGGGTCCCGGAACTTGCGTTCTTTACCGGTATCTTTAAAGTGATAGTCCAAGGCGTTGAACTTCTCGATGATATTGGGTATGACCAGATGTTCTGCCAGTTCTCCGAAACGATTACTCAAATCCCCCATACTTTTCTGGAGTTCCTTCATCCTC
>JAISBK010000119.1 GCA_031266255.1 Treponema sp. | reverse complement strand
GAGGTGTTTCACCGGGAATGTCATGAGAAAAAACAGAAAATCCTAGAAATCACCAATTTTTTTGAGTACCTTACTGAAAAAGACTATGTGCATAGGATATACCAGGGTTTAGCGGGACGTCCAGTGCTGCCGAATCAATATGACAAAACGTGGCGCAAGTACAGTGATTTTTATATGGATCTCATGTCTGGCCTGTCCTTTGTCTGTTTAGCGGTATTCACGCCGAAACTGAAACTCTATAGACTATGGGAACATAGCAGCGTCCCGCAAACAAGCGTAACCTGTCCCCCCTTTCACAGCCCGCCTAAAGAACCCCGATACTGAACAATCCCCAACATATCCAGGCGTTTTTGATGGACCTGCAAGCGCCGGGAAAAATCGTCAAAATCCTTGATGAATAGGGGTGTCCAGAGCGCCTCTGCCAGGGCGCATATCCGGGGAAAGATCATATATTCGGAAAATTTCCCTTCTCATACCATTTCCGTCTTTTCTGTTGTTTATTCCGGTATACATCCGCTTTAGAATTTTGTCAAGATATTGAACAGACTCTTATACGCGAGTTTTCCAAGAACTGTGGAACTTGTCCCGTTTATCTCCGGAGTTGTTCTGGACGAAAGAGGCTAAGAGCTAAGATAAAAAATTGAACAGGAATTACTTTTATCATGGTTATTGCCAGGGTATCCGCTGCTTTTTATATAGAAATACACGATTCAACTTATAAACAGTGTCTCAGAAGTGAGGTTTGCAAGACTTTCATCATGCGTAATAAGAATTAGTGTTTTAGTATTGATATAATCTGATAGGTAAGCGTATATGTTACCCTTTGTTTTTTCATCAACGCCTTCCAAAGGCTCATCCAAAATGAGAAACGGTTTTTCATGACACAAAGCGCGGGCAAGCAAGACGCGGTTCTTTTCGCCGCCAGACAAATTGTCGGCGTATACGCTGTCAAGATGTATAGATGTGTCGATTAAATTAAATTTTTCGCAGATAGATTTGACGTCATTTTTTTTATATGCATCTGAAAATAGTATATTTTCTTCTATTGAACAATTAAACAAGACAGAATTCTGCATAAGCACGCTCATCTGGGCATATACGCTTTGCGCGTTTATATCTCGTATTGAAATTCCGTTTATTACTATTTCTCCCGTATAATCCTGAAAATATCCAAGCAGCAATTTTATCATGCATGATTTTCCAACTCCACTCTTGCCAGCTATCCGGTAATGTCCACCTTTTTCAATTTTAAAACTTATGTTATCCAATATAGTTTTATTATCTAGAGTCAGGCTTACATGCTTAAATTCAATGGTCTGTATGTCATTCACTATTATGCCTTGTTCAATTATATTTGACCTATACTCATTTTCCAGCAGACTGACCGCCGCCCATGAAGTTGCAAATTGCTCTAACGCCGCATTGATTTGACGTATAGGAACTACAAGCATATTGCTGTACATCATCAGCGCGACCGCGAGAGATATTGGAAACGCGCCTGTCGTCACTTTTATTAACGAATAGACAATAATAAAAAGAAGATAGGCGTTTTTAAAAAAATCAAAACCAATCCAAACGGCAACCGTATCGACAACATTTAGTCTGCCTTCTGATTTGAACAACGAGCGTGTACGCTTGTCCAGTAGGGCTGTTTCATGTTCCACCGCGTTGAATTGCCGTATTGTCCAGCTTCCTCTCAAGGCGTCGCCCAGCCAGCCAAATAGTTCTAATTTTTGTCCTGACAGCTTTTCAGAATTCTTAATATAATAAGGAGTGTTATACCGGTGAATTATTATGGCGATTAAGGTTAAAAACAATGTCGCTATCCCGCAATGCATGTCAATGCAAAAAATGATAATGCTAATGACTGTCAATGTTATCAATCTGAAAAAATGAGTTAAAGCGTTCAAATCAAAAAGATTTAACGCCTTGTTGGATGTTTTCAAGATCAAATTGCTATAATAATTTACGCCCTTTTTATCTCGCGCTTCACTTAACTGGTTGAATGTTCTTTCAAGAAGAAAATTAACCATATTTTTATGGCTTTTTAAAAGCAGCTTGCTATTGATATAACTCATTGCTGAGGTAACGCCAATTGAGATGGCGGTTAACATTGCGAAAAAGAACAATAACAACGAAGGAAACTCTTTGTCTAAGATAGTATCTAATATTCGTGAAAAAATAAGCGGCAAGAACCAACTGATAGATTCCGCCGCTAAAAATATGAGTATGCTTGCTAAAATTAAAATGGCGATTTTTGGTGTCATCGCATTGATGATAAATTTGATTTTTTTCATATAATTATCTGTGATGAAGCGATTGATAACACATCGTTTTCATGGGATGTTATAATAGACGCTTTATCCTTTAAGAAATTGATCAAGAATTGGATAATAAATTCCCGGTTTTTTTTGTTAATGCCGGTTGTAGGCTCATCGAGCAAGACAATATCCGGGTTTTGTATAATAAGACGCGCAAGGGCAAGGCGAGTGCGCTGTCCTCCAGATATATTCTTGCCGGATTCGCCTATCGCAACGTCAAGACTAACATCAAGCCCAACTTGTTTAAGCGCCTTTTCCAGTTCACTATCTGGAACATTTTTATGTGCCAGCAATAAATTTTCCCGAATCGTCCGGTTGAATAAGTATGGCGTCTGGTCCAATATGCCGATTTTCCTTTGTCCGTATACCGTAATAGCGCCATTTTGCAATGGAATCTTATTTGCGACGATGGACAGAAGCGTTGATTTTCCCGCCCCGCTTCTGCCGCGCAATGCGAGCATGTCGCCTTTGCGCAATATAAAAGAAATATCGTCAAATAATTTTCGTTCATAAGCGAAAGACAAATTGTCTGCTTTTAAGAATAAATCGCCTCTATTGGCGCTTGAGATATAATTATTAACAACTATTTCTTTTTCTCTTATTCGCGTATTAATTCTTTGCAGGTGCGCGGTATAGTCCATCAATTCATTCATATCCGCATATACCCAGGAAAGCGAATCGTTCATTGATTTGGCATACTCAATTATAACGACGCAAACGCCAAATGTGTAATATCCATTCAAGAACAGCGACAAACTGACCACAAGGGCTATAAAATACGCCATATAATTATTTGATTGCGAAATTATTTTAATACATATTGATTTTTTCTTATATGTTTTGAATTGCTCATTGTAATCGCCTAAATCATTGACTAATTTCTCCCGCGCCCAGTCATGTTTCCTGTTTAGGGTGAGATCAACGCTTCCTGACAAAAAATTCTCTGTTTTAGCCATAAGCGCATAAAACTGTTTTTGAGCCTGATAATACAGCGGCACGACATTTTTTTCACGAGCATAGGATATAATAAAAAACAGCACGAAACTTGCCAGATAAAACAGCATGATAAACTGCGAATGAATAATCAGAAACACAAACACAACAAGAAAAGCGATTATCTCGGCCGGCAAGGTGTATACAAAGTCAAGAAACAACTGGCTCGCGTTTTCAATATCATGAGAAAAAATAGCGCTGTCATCATTGTCCGCCAGCAACGACGCGACGAATGTTTTACGGTAAATAATTCCGCGCGCCTTATTGCGTATGAAAATGTTTATCACGCTCCACGCGCGAAAAAAAATGAATGTTCCAAAAAGAATGCCGCCATACACCCAGACATGGCGGGAAAAAGAAGTTTTAGCGGTCATGCGGTCAATGAGCTTTCCATAGAAATACATTAATGACATGTTAAGCGTGTTCGCGAATATCAACGCGACAGTATAACTCGCGTAATAGATTTTATGAATTTTATTTATATGTGATAAAAACAGAAAAAATTCTTTTATAAAATTATACATTGTTCTTTAGATATATTTTAATTTTTTCTTTTTACAAATACTTAAGAAACTAATAGAACCTCCTATTTTTAGTATATATAACCTATCAATGAGTGTCAAGTAAAAATTTAACAAAGCATATATATTATATCTTCTCTTCTCATATTTTTTATAAAATCCTATCCCATGGTCATCCGTTGATAATATCATCGTTTTATTTTTCCTTTTTATATAATCCATCAATTTCGTCCCTAAATGTTTCCCCCTATATTCCGGGTGTATCCCAAAATGTACTATTTCTATGTTTTTTATGTTTTCTTCAGTCGTCCTTCCAACCACATCTTCAAATACTTCATACATATACATCCTTTTCTATCATTATTGCCTTCATTGATTCATGATTATTTAGAAAATCATATATTCTTCTTTTCTCTATAACCGTACATCCGATTAGTACTTTTATCTCTATGTCTTTTCTATATAAATCTATGGTACAAATAATGGTATTTACATTTTTACTCGGTAATGAACCTTTAAATACATCTATTCCGCTACCATCGGTTGTTTTTGTATGCTTTATATATCCGTAATCAAATTCATAGACTATAGTATCATATTTTGGATGCCTTGTTCCTTTTGGCCTGTCAATAATTATTTCATTTTCTTGTACTAATTTGTTCAAATATTCCCAAAATATTTGATTGTTTTCCATAAGTATCCTCCGCATACAATTTTACGTTGTAACCGCTCCTCTTGCAAGTCCTTGATTTCATAAGTATAGTAAAGAAACACTTTTATAAAGGAATGTGCCATGTCTCTATCATTACCATTTTCCCTCACCTGCCTGGTGGTACTTTCGGGGTCCCTGCTGAATAGCAGCGGCCTCTGGGCCCAAGCAGTCTTGGAGCAGCCGGAAGCCGCTTCCGATGTTGCCGAGTTTTCTCAAACCTCCCTTCCCCTGCGCCGGCTCACCCTCTTTGCTTCTGGAGTGGGCTTCTTTGAACACCAGGGAACGGTTGCCGGTTCCACTACCATCACCCTGCCTTTCAAGGCAGCGGAGGTAAACGACGCCTTAAAATCCCTGGTGATAGGGGATCCGGCGTCAAGCCCTTCGGTGGTGTACCCTTCGGAACAGACCCTGTCTCGGACCCTCAAAAGCCTAAGCATCGATCTCTCAAAAAATCCCAGTATAGCCGAAATCCTGGAAAACCTCAAAGGAGCGGAAATCGAAATCCATACCCCGGCTCCGATCCGGGGAAGAATCCTTGGGGTTGAATACCAGGTACAGGAAGACCCTGCAGCCGTGGGCCAGGGAGTGGAACCCGCACTTTCCCTCTATACCGGCCAAGGGATCCGGATCATCAGCCTCAAGGAGATAAGCAGCTTTGTTTTTCAAGATCCCCAGATAAACACCGATCTTAATCGGGCATTGGATCTTATCATGCAATCCCGAGATGCAGATACTCGAAACCTCCATATTGAGCTTCCCGGTGAAGGAAGCCGGGAGGTTGCGTTCACCTATGTGATCCCTACCCCGGTATGGAAGGTTTCTTACCGTCTGGATTTCTCTCCAGATACTCCCCGACTCCAGGGCTGGGCCATTGTGGACAATGACAGCGATACCGACTGGAATCAGGTGCAGCTTTCTTTGGTAAGCAGCAGGCCCGTGTCATTCATCCAAAACCTCTACCCTCCCTACCGCCTTGCCCGGCCTGTCCTTCCCTTGGCAATCCCGGGAATCGCCGCAGCCCAGACCTATGATTCAGGTTGGGGAGGAAGCGCTGAGGCTGAGGCGGTGCATCAAGCGAGGTCCTTTGATGACTCGTCATTCATCCCGGCTGCCCCCTTGCGCATGGAAAAAGCCTCGGCCGATCGGTATCAGGCCCCTCAGTCAAACCTGACCGGAGCCCCCCTGGAAACCGCCCAGGGGCAGCAGCAGGGAGAGCAGTTTGCGTTTACCTTACCCAAGCCGGTAAGTCTGGCGCGGCAGCAAAGTACCATGCTGCCTCTTGTGGAAGCAGGAGTGGAAGCGGTGAAAACCCTGGTCTTCTCTGGGGCAAAGGCCCTCCAGGGAGGCCCTTTACATCCATCCCTCAGTGCGGAACTTACCAATACTACGGGGATGCCCCTTCCTGCAGGGCCAATCACGGTCTACGACCGCGGGGCCTATGGAGGGGATGCGCTGATCGAATTTTTCCCGGAACAGGAAAAACGGCTTATCTCTTATGGGGATGAGCTGTCGGTTACCGGCTATGTAAGTCAACGGTATTCCCGGGTCATAAGCACGGTTACGGTACGCCAAGGGATCATGAGGATCAACCGGAAACTGATCTATGAAACCAGCTATATCTGGAAAAACGCTTCCGGTACTGTCCGGCGGCTTATCCTGGAACATCCCATCACCCGGGAGGCAAGCCTTACCGAACCGGCTTCCTTTGATACTCGAACCGATACCGTGTACCGATTTGTCCAGACCCTCCCTGAGGGCAGGGAAGTCAGTATGACCGTAAAAGAAGAACAAACCCGGGAAGAACAGATCGTGCTAACCCAACTGAGCCTTCCTGCTTGGATAAGCTATACCGGAAACGAAGAAATCCCTGAGCAGGTACGGTCCGCCTTGCAGCAGGCTATTGAGCTGAAACAAACCGCTGATGCCGCAAAACAAGCCCTGGCCAACCTGAACAATCAACGCGAACGGCTAATTTCCGAGCAGGATCGGATCCGGCGTAATCTGGAAGCCGTGGGTAATCAGAGCCCTCAGGGTCAGGAATACCTCAAACGCCTGTTGAGCCAGGATGAAGCCATTGACGGTTTGTATAGCCGCCTTGAAGAAGCGGAAAAAACTGTCCAAGTTACCCAGGCAGTATACGATACCTATGTGGGCTCCCTCAATCTGTAAGGAAGCCCAGCAGGTCCTCTGGCCGGTCGATGATACGCGCTGCATTGCTTTGTTCCAGGACCCGTCGCGGTCTGAATCCCCAGCTTACTCCCACGGCATAGCAGCCCGCAGCATGGGCGGTTTCCATGTCGATCTCTGAGTCACCTACCAGGATGATGTCTTTTGGGGAGGTATTCAACGCCCTGAGGATCTCCTGCAGAGCCCGGGGATCCGGTTTCCGGGGAAACCCGGCCCGGTCTCCTCGGATCAGGTCAAAGGAACCTCGGGGAAACAGGCCGTTCACTACCAGTTGCGCCACTGGATCCGGTTTGTTGGTCAAGACTGCGGTCTTAAAGCCGCCTCCTTTCAGTGCAGCTACCAGTTCTTGGATACCCGGATAGGGGGTTGAATATACCAGGGGCTGTTCCGCGTAAAATCGGGTAGCATGTTCAGCTACCACATCGGCGATGGATTCCCTTCCCTCCTGCACTGCTGGAGGGAGGGCGAGCAGGGCAAGCCGGTGTATGCCCCAGCCTACTTTTGAGACATATTCCTGAAGCGCTACCGGAGGAAAACCCTGGAGTTCTAAGGCTCGATTCATGGAGGCGGCGATGTCCGCGAGGGTATCCACTAACGTGCCGTCCAGATCGAAAATAATTGATTGATAGTTCATATATGCGTTCCCCTTACATAGTGCTTAGTTTTATCTTTGTTTCAAAAAAAATCTGCTTATCTTACCTGCTCATTATGTTTTTAATCGTAAAATAATACCATAAATTGTAAAAAATTCGTAGACTCTATGCCTAATCCGTAAGATAAATAATATATCAGGTACGAGAGCAGGTACAGCGTACAAGCTGATGAGATAGACTATTGCCCGCCCGCACCGGCGTATTATACAAGAGGTAAAAAAGAGGTAAAAAAGTAGCGGAAACGCAGTATGTAAAAAAGTACACCGATTTTAAAAAGTTTGTACATTTAAAAAAGAAGTGATGAGTCCGCCGGCGCCGATGCTTGGGATTAACCGGCGGACTCTGGTTATTGTGACTATGCCTGGTGAAGTATTAGGTTTTCCACTTGCTCATATCCAGTTGCTGCATCTTTTTGGCCACTACAGTGGTACAAGAAAGGTCTCCGGTTACATTAAGGGCGGTGCGGCCCATGTCAAGCAGGGCGTCTATGCCCAAGATCATGGCGTATGCCCCCGCTACAGGACTTCCTGCGATAACCGGCAGCCCGACACCGTCAAGCACTAAGAGCAGCATAATGGCCCCGGCGCCGGGAACCCCTGCAGTACCAATGGAGGCAAGGGTTGCGGTAACCACGATGATGCCCATCTCAGAAACGGTAAAGGCCCGGCCCCATACTGAAAGCGCGATAAAAACCGCGCATACCCCCTGGTATATAGCCGTACCATCCATGTTAAGGGTAGCTCCCAAGGGTAGGGAGAAGGAGTAAATATCCTTAGGTATCCCAAGATTTTGTGCGGCTTGCATAGAGACCGGCAAGGTTCCGTTAGAACTGCGGGTTACAAAGGCGGTGATAAAGGGGTTTTTGGCGTCTTTGAAATACCGCTTTAGGCTCAGTCCTCCATAGATTTTTATCAAGCCTCCATACACCAGCATGATGTGCAGGGCATACCCAACAAAACAAGCGACAGTTACCAACCCTAGAGAACCTATCACCTTGGGGCCGTTAGAGGCAAAGACCACCGAAACAAGCGCCAAAACACCGATAGGCGCGTATTGCATGATCCCCTTAATGATCAGCATCATTACTTCAGCGATACCGTCAAAGAAGGTATACAGCAGTTCTCCTCCTTTCTTTATCCGTTCATTATGAGACACCCGTAAATAGGAAATTCCCATGCCAAAAACCAGGGCAAAGAAAATAACCGCCAGAATCGACTCGTTGACCACCACTTGCGCCACACTGGTGGGAATAATGTTGAGCAAGGTTTGGGTTATGGAAGGAGCATTAGCTTCCGTGCCTATTGCTTCGGTGACATTGGTCAATTCCGCCACCGGGTGGAACAAGGTACCCATAAGCAATCCGATGATTACCGCCACCGCGGAAGTAATCAGATAAAAAACAATGACCCTGACACCCACTTTACCCAGATTGGCAGGGCTGACCGACGAAGCCCCTACAATAAGGGTCGATAAGATAATCGGCATCATGATCATCTTGAGCAGCCGCACAAAGAGGTCTCCCAAAGGGGCTATCCAGAGGATCTTCTCCCTCAAAACCAGACCCAAGATGACCCCAAGCACGAGCCCTATGAGAATTCGGTACAGCAAATTGAACTCAAAATACCAGCTATACCATTTCTTCGTTACACCATGATTCATCCCTTGATTCGGACGGTGATTCGATCCCCGACGTGGTTTTCCCATACTATAACTCCTTATTCCATAGTACCACCCGGTATGGCTTACCAGGAGGGTAATAATGGGGATAGTATACCAGAATTTTCTCATTATGTCCTTAACGATATTTCAAAGATTACTATTTTCCCCTGGTAAAATGCCGGTATCTAAGGTCTTGACATTGCATTTTAATCGCCTTATTTTAACTCATGGATTTACGGGAATACCTCAGGATCCTAGATAAGAGAGGGCATTACAATGGGTACTTCTAAGGTTTATTTTACCAACATGCGGTGTAAAGTGGGGGAGAGCCTCCTTGTCAAGTTGGAAAGGCTCATCATTACCGCAGGGTTCGAACAGATCCCGTTCGAGCAAAAATACGTAGCAATCAAAATACATTTTGGCGAGCCGGGGAATCTAGCTTTCTTGCGGCCTAATTTTGCCAAAACAGTGGCAGATCGGATTAAAGCCCTAGGGGGTAGGCCTTTTCTCACCGACTGTAACACCTTGTATGTGGGGAGGCGTAATAATGCCTTGGTCCACATGGACGCGGCCTTTGAAAATGGCTATTCTCCCCTGTCCACGGGTTGTCAGAACATCATCGCTGACGGCCTGAGAGGTACCGATGACGTGGAAGTTCCGGTTATCGGGGGCATCTACTGTAAAACCGCACTGATAGGCCGGGCGATCATGGATGCAGATATCCTCATTTCCCTAAGCCACTTCAAGGGCCACGAAGTGGCTGGGTTTGGAGGGGCAATCAAAAACATCGGTATGGGAAGCGGCAGCCGGGCAGGGAAGATGCAGATGCACAACGAAGGTAAACCTGAGGTTGACCCTAAGGTCTGTATGGGTTGTCGGGTCTGTACCAAATTCTGTAACCAGAAGGCCATTCTCTTTGGAGAAGACAAGAAAGCCCGGATAGATCCGGCTCTGTGCGTGGGCTGCGGCCGGTGTATGGGGGCATGTAATTACCATGCTATTGCCAATAATAGCGGAATCAGCAATGAAATCACGAATTGTAAGATGGCGGAATACACCAAGGCCGTGTTAGAAGGACGGCCCAATTTCCACATCAACGTGGTAAACCAGGTTTCCCCCTATTGTGATTGTCACGGAGAAAACGATGCGGCGGTGGTGCCGGACATTGGTCTCTTTGCAAGTTTCGATCCGGTTGCCCTGGATAAAGCCTGCATTGATGCGGTGAATGCTGCCCCGGGGATCAGTACCAGCATCCTTTCAGAACGGGAACTGACCCATCATGATCACCTGACCGATGTTCATCCTACTACAGATTGGCGGTCCCAGATCAGCCATGCAGAAAAGATTGGGTTGGGTAATGGAACCTACGAATTGCTTACGATGAAGTAGGATACGTAATACTCAAGGATCAAGCGTGGACGAAAGCAGTTTCATATTAGGGGTTGATCTCGACGGGGTGGTGGGGGATTTTTACGGGGCTATGCGCCGTATTGCTGCGGAATGGCTGCAGAGGCCAGAAGCAGCCCTCACCACCGAGGTAAGTTACGGCCTTGAGGAATGGGGGATTGCTGAATACGGCGGTTATGATCGGCTACACCGTTTTGCGGTAACCCAGCGGAACCTGTTCCGGGATATGAAACCACTTAAGGATGCTCCCGCAGTTTTACGCAAGCTCTCCAACCGGGGTATCAGGATCCGTATAATCACCCATAGGCTCTTCCTCAAACATTCCCATAAAACTTCTATTACTCAGACCGTGGATTGGCTGGATACGTACGACATACCCTATTGGGATATCTGTTTTATGAATGATAAGGGCGCGGTAGGTGCTCACGTCTACATTGATGACGCCCCTGCCAATATCATCCAACTGAGGGCCCATGGATGCAAAACCATTGTTTTTACCAATTCAACCAATCGGCAGCTTCCCGGCCCTCGGGCAAATTCTTGGCAGGATGTGGAACATCTGGTCAAGGAATCTATGGAAGAATGGGCTACGGGAACGTTGAACCTTTTCGGTGCTGCAGGGTTCCGTTCTTTTGATTCCTTGTTCTAACCGTGACCCCTATCCTGCTTGCTACGATCAATGCCAAGTGGATCCATCCTTCCCTCGGTCTCAGGCTCCTCAAGGCTAATCTGGGGGAATACGAAGCTCAGGCGGAACTGCTGGAGTTCGCCCTACGCCAGCCCTTAGCTGAGAAGACCAGTCCTATTCTTGCTACAGCCCCCCGGATCCTGGGACTGTCGGTTTCCATTTGGAACCATAAGGCAACGGTTGAACTCCTGGATACCCTGCATAAAGCCTGGGACGTGGGTATTTCCCCAAGACCGTCTATCATCTTGGGCGGACCAGAGGCGTCATACCTTCAGGCAGACGCCCCCCTTATCCGTTATGCAGATTGGGTGGTTCAGGGGGAAGGGGAGCGGATCTTCCGGGAGATGTGCGGACTCATCCTTGGTACGGGCGCTACCAGCACAGGAATTGAGGCGCTTCCTTCGGTTAAACGGTTATCGGGCAAATTCATCGAGCCTCAGCCGGTAGATATTTCCTCCCTCGCCTCAGCATACCGGCTCTACACCGAAGCAGATCTCTTGCGCAAGCTGACGTATGTGGAGTCTTCCCGGGGCTGCCCCCTGGCTTGTGCGTTTTGTCTGAGTTCTTTAAGCAAGGGAGTTCGGGTATTTCCCCTTGATAGGGTGCTTGACGATCTGCAAACACTCCTGGATCGGGGAGCCCGATCTTTTAAATTCTTGGATCGCAGCTTCAACCTGGATATACCCCGGGCCAAGGGTATCATGGCCTTGTTTTTGAAATACCTCGAAGGTTCCACCCAGGGAACGCGTCCTATGCAACCGCTGTGGGTTCATTTTGAGATGCTCCCTTCCCGTTTTCCACAGGAACTACGGGAAATGGTGACTCGGTTTCCCCCAGGAACCTTGCGTCTGGAAATAGGTATCCAAACTTTTAACCCGAAGACCGCAGCCCTCATGGGCCGTCCTAGTGATCCTGAGCAGGAACTGGAACTGCTTAGTTTCCTTAGGCACAAGACCACGGCCATAGTTCATGCGGATCTGATTGCAGGGCTTCCTGGGGAAGATATGCGTTCCTTTGCCGAGGGCTTTGATCGGTTGTGGCAAGTACGGCCTACCGAGATTCAGCTGGGTATTTTAAAATGCCTGCCTGGAACCCCCCTTACTCGGTACAACGAAACCTATAAGATGCGTTATGCCCCGGAACCGCCCTACGAGGTTTTAGAAACCGCGGCCCTTTCTCCCGAAGACCTGGGTCAACTACAAAACTTCGCCCGTTTTTGGGAGCTTATCGTTAATCGGGGGGCCTTTACCGCGCTGCTCCCTGATATAGTTCCCGAAGGGGAAGCGGTTTTCCGTTCGTTCATGGCGCTATCGGATTGGCTTTTGAAACGATTTCAGCGGAATTGGGGCATTGATCGGAAAGCACTAGGGACAGCGCTGGAAGAATGGGTACGTATTCGGCATCGGATCACTGCCAAGTCTGTTCAATTGCCTGAATAAGCGCGCTCATTTGTTCCAGAGAAGCATGGCTGTGTAAATGGTGACGGAACGATTCTTGCTGACAAAAGAAGGTGATTCGGGAAAGCGTGTGGAGATGCGCTTTTGCGGAAGCCGAAACAATCAGTAATAGGGTATGCACTGGCGTACCATCCAGGGCCTTCCAATCCACCGCCTGCTGTAAAAAGCAGATGCTCACGAATTGTTCCTGCGGACTGGTAATGAGGGGGTTCCGGGGATGAGGCAAGGCGATACCGTTTCCCACGGCAGTAGACATGAGAGCCTCCCGCTCCAGGACCGCCTTGAGCAAGTCTTCCCGGGTAATGGAGGGAGGGAGGGTTATGGTCTGGATCGTGTTGGTCAACACTTCTGACGGGTTAGTTCCGGGAATATCCTGGCATATCCCCCCTCTTTGTATCAGGTCAATAAGACCGTATTCCTCACTATTTTTTTTCATACCGATTCCTTATACCCCTTTACTGTCTTGACCTTACAGATGCTGTAAACGCTGGTTGCAGGCGTCCATATCAAAGTTTTCAGGATCAAAATGCTGACCCAATTCATGGAGGACCTTTTGCCGCTCGGCAAAACTTCCTTTTTCAAGCATAGCTATATATTTCCGAAATCGGACGGGGCCGTCAATAGATTCAGGAGGAGCCGCCCCTGCGCCGGCGATACACCGGATCGCTTCCTGCTTATCAATATCCAGCCGGGAAAGGATGATGATCTTCACGGTCCAGGATGTTCCATATTCATAGGATAATTCGGTAATACCCTGCGTACTCAGGGCCTCCACGGTTATGGAGAGATCCAGCCCTGGATCTTCCGACTGAGACTTCCCGTCCTTACTATCGCGGTAGAGGATGAGGGGTTGACTGACCGACTGTTGCGACAGAAGTGCAGAACAGAGGAAACGAAACCTATAGACCGCGGTCCAGCCGAAAACCGCCTGAAGGATTCGATGCAGATCTCCCAGCCGGCAGGTTTCCAGGATGGCAATACGGCGCCACACCTCGGTCCCCCCTATCCCAACCTGAATGATCCGACCCTCTTTGGTATGGGTACTTTTGAGCTTGACCACCGAAAGGTTATTCCGCCTAAAACTATCCAAGGCTTCATCGATCAATTCTTTGATGTCCTCGTATGTCTCGATCATGCTATCCAGAGAATTATCCAGGGCTTCCAGTTCCACTGTTGGGAGAACCTCATCGGTACTGAGATCCTCAAGCACTCCTGCGGCATGTCCCTGAATCTGGGAAAGAATGATGAAGGTGTGTTTGGGCAGCCAGGACCCGTCAATATCCCCTTTTTGAAGGCGGATAGTCAAGTCAAGCACCGCGGTATGCAGTTCTCCCACCCGCTGCCGTATCGGACCCATCGCAGTATCCTTGAAAAGGCTATAGGTCTCCTTGAGTTCATCAAGGACATCCTCAATATACCCGGCAAGAAAATGCCATTCCCGTTCAGTGATACCCAAGACCGGGGGAATGATCCGTGCAATAATATGGGACATGTCCACGTCATTACGAAACAACGCATCCCGTACATAAGACAACACCACGTATTCCGATACCGGTATTCGTTTTTTGTAGAGAAGCTCCTCGATCACACTGCGATCCGGCAGGTTCTGATTGGTTTCAAGGAGTTTATGATCGGGGATTTCTTTACCTGCATACCAGAACCGCGTTTCAATCCCATAGGTGGCGATTTCAATGCTTTCGGTTTTATCGTATAAAAAATCTTCCAAGGAATATGCCGGTACATTCCGCATCCGTTCCCCGCCATACCAATAGGCAAAGGCGATTTGTTCTTCCGTAGAATTACCCGGGCCAAACTGCTCAAAGGACGCTCTAAATCCCTGTTCAGCCGCCTCGTACCAATCCTGTAAAGTAGCCTTTGACCACTGATCTTTATCCACCCGGATGAGTTCAAATCTTCCTTCCTTCCAATTCAGGGTACGCACCATAAAGCGATCCCCGGGCACAAAAGAGGATTCCCGGTATATGTTCCGCATATCCATGACCTTGATGGAAACCTCAAAGGGATCATCGTAGGGATCATAGTTGAAAGCCGCTTCATTCTCAGGGTTATCCCGGGCTACATACTGGGGAGCGTACTCTTCCCCATAGATACTGTAATAGGGATAGAATTCTTCCGGCGACCCTTCAATAGTGGTACAGGGGATGAGCACCCCTTCCCAATAAAACTGGTATTCCTGGGGGAAAAGTACGGGATTGGCAAAGGGGATACAGCGATGGCCGGGAATCAAGATGCCGTTAAGCAGTTCTAGCCGGGTTGGATTGATAACAAACCGAACCGTCTCAAAACAACCCCGCCGAGAAAGCCATCTTGTGGCATCCAAGGGGAACGCAATCTTCCGAGAATCCATAAACGACGCGATATCTGCCGTCAAACGTCCGATTTTCTGGTGATTATGTTTACGAATATGAACGGCTGCATCTTCCGGCGTAAAAGGCTGGGTAACATTTTCGAGAAAATCGTACAAAGCATCTTCCTGGCTTATAGTCATGAATAACTCTACTATGCCCTAAAGAAGGAGTATATGGCAAGTACCATTACTGCTATATCTGGTACCGTAATACCCATCGATCCCAGGACTGCATCAAAAAATGTATCATAATAACACAGTAATACTTCCAAAATAACCCGTATGTATTAAAATGATACCATATATCGCAAGATACCCTTTGATTCGGGGACGCAGGATCTACCGGTCAGCCCATAGTTCTGGAAAGAAAAGAGCTTATTTCCTTATATTTCCTTATATAGTATAGCATGAGCCGTGCTTCACAAAAAGTGTATATAGTACCCTTGGTTGGCATGACTTTTGCTTATATATACATGTTGGTAGGGAACACCAGCTACCGGAAGTCCACCAGGGAACCGGAGCGGTAAACCCTCACCGAACACATTTATATTTTAAGGAGATCTGTTATGAAATCAGTAACCTTGTATCGTCCTGCTATGCTGGAAAACGCGTTGGATGATTTTGATCGGTATGTCGAGTCATTCTTTGGAGAACCTTCCCTGGTTCCTACGGCGAGGCTTTTTAACCATCTGCCTGCGATAGATATCCGGGAGACCAAAAACGCCTATGTATTGGAGGCAGAACTTCCTGGCTATACTGAGGAGGACATCCAAGTCCATGTGGACGGCGGTACCCTGACCATTGAATCCAAGCAGGATGCCTCAAATACCCGAGATGTTTCTGAAAAGAAGGGTACAGCGGAAAAAGAGGAAAAAGTCTTTATCATCCGGGAACGCCGGCGCTCCTCTTTCACCCGTTCCTTCAAGCTGCCGGAAAACGCCGATCCGGACACCATTGCCGCGGACTTCAAAAACGGCATCTTGAACCTGGAGATTAAGAAACGGACTGAAAGCCAGAAACGGATGATCCCCATCACCAAGAAATAAGCCTGTAAGCAGCGCCTTGCCAAGCAAGGCGCTGCTTGTTTAGTACCGCATTGGCAGGGACTTATGGTATGATTATACCAACACGAGGATATTATAAAGGAGGAAGTTATGAAATTCTTCAAAAAAACGGTGTTTATTCTATTGCTCTTTGCGCTGGTAATTGGTCCGGTCTTTGCCCGGGGTGCCGGGGAGACCGGCAAGCTCCCGGTAGTTTTCAAAGAAGTGGTTCCTCTGGAACGGAACGGGATCAGTCTGTACCTGGCCAAGTACGAGACTGCGGATGAAGCTGCCAAAAAGCCTATTCTGTTTGTTCACGGGCTGACGTATTCATCCCATGAGTTTGATGTGGACTACGGGGACTA
>JAISBK010000060.1 GCA_031266255.1 Treponema sp. | reverse complement strand
ATAAATACAAAATAAACAAGTTACCATGAGAATCTCCTTAGCTAATCAAGGGTGTACCTCTGGAAACTCAAAATTACCACCATATATTCTCTCTTTGAAATAAGTTTCAACCGTATAGTTCATAGTTTCCAGAGATTACATTAATTAAGAAGATGATATAAAGTTCATCCATAAAAGTCAAGTAAGGTATTATTATAGAGTATGAAAAACCCAGGAGCAAGCTCCTGGGTATCAAAGATTGCATTTTGAAATCTTGGCGTATGACGGGGGGAACACAGCCCACCGCACCCTCAGTTTTCCGCAGCAAGCGGTTCAGAGTTCTATGGTCAACCGCCCCTGTTTCTTGAGATTCAGGATATACTGGGCATACTTCTTATCAGTCAAGGCAATGTGGGTTAAGATCCAATCTTTCAAGTAACGGACAAATTCATTGGGGACGAATTTTTTGCCTGCCTCAAAACTTTTAACCTGTTCAAAAATGTTCTTGACAAACCCTTCATGTTCTCGTTTATGGTTCACTATATCCGGGTAGTTGACACTTTCCAACAGCTTCTCTTCTGCAGAAAAATGGTATTTCACATAATCCACGGTACCGTGGATGGTCTGCATAAAATAGGCTGTGGCGTTCCCTTCAAGGCAGCCCGCATACAGCATATTGGTCAGGTTGATAAGCTCTTTATGTTGCTCATCAATGAAGGAAATACCCACCAAGTACCGGTCATCCCATTCAACCAAAATTCTTTCGTTCATAAAGCCTCCATAAATAATAAAATCGTCTCAGATAGTTCAAAAATCCATAAAAAAATAATAACCCTTCTGTGTCCTGAATAAGGATACATCAGGTTTTCCCTCTTGTATACAACCCATTATATAGTGTATGATATTTCAAGATACACTACATATATGGTAGTATTGATAAAGGAATATGCATGAAGTTTGAACGCTTGTTTACGGATCCCCAAAACGGGCCTTATAAGGATATCCGCTGGGAGAAACGAAAGAGTGAAATTCGCAACCCTGACCAAAAAGTGATTTTTGAAGATCTTCAGGTGATCGTACCTGCCTTTTGGAGTCAGATTGCCACGGATATTATAAGCCAAAAGTACTTCCGCAAGGCAGGAGTTCCTGCGGATAAAATATACGCGTGGAGACCATGGGCGCTTCCCCAAGGACAGACCGCTGACCCAGATCTCCATGAACTCCTCCCTGAAGACGGCGCTGAACACGATGCCCGGCAGGTGTTTCACCGGCTCGCCTATACCTGGATGGACTGGGGTAGGCAAAACCAGTACTTTGACACCGAGGCAGACGCTAAGGCGTTCTATGATGAGACCTGCTACATGCTTGCCCACCAGATAGCCGCACCCAACAGCCCTCAATGGTTCAATACCGGACTTTATGCGGTGTATGGAATCGATGGACCTGCCCAAGGGCACTATTACTTTGATCCTCATGAAGGCATCCTCAAAAAATCCGATAGTGCGTATAAGCGACCTCAGCCTCATGCCTGTTTCATCCTATCCGTGGAGGACGATCTGGTCAACGACGGAGGCATCATGGACCTGGTTACCCGGGAGGCCCGGCTTTTCAAGTACGGTTCCGGTACCGGGTCAAACTTCTCCCGGCTCCGGGCTGCCAATGAGCGCTTGTCCGGCGGGGGTGTTTCTTCGGGGATGCTCTCCTTCCTCAAAATCGGGGACCGGTCTGCTTCGGCCATTAAGAGCGGGGGTACAACCCGGCGCGCGGCCAAGATGGTAACCCTGGATGCCGATCATCCTGATGTGGAAAAGTACATTGACTGGAAAGCCGGGGAAGAGCACAAGGTAGCGTCCATGGTTACCGGTTCCCGGATCGTCAAAAAGCATCTGGATGCCATTAAAAAGGCCCTGGCAGGATTCCGGGGGCCGGGAACCGACCGGTTTACCATTGAAAAAAACCGAGAACTTGCCGGCGCCCTACGAAACGCCCTGGGAGACCAGATTCCGCCCACGTATCTGTACCAACTGCTACGGCGGCTTGAGCAGGGAGATGATACGGTAAACCCTGCCCTGTTTTCTACGGCCTGGGATGAAGAGGCTTATAACACGGTTTCAGGACAATCAGCCAATAACAGCATCCGTCTGAGTGATGATTTCATAGGGGCAGTCCGGGACGATAAGGACTGGGATCTCCGGGGGAGGATTTCCGGGAAGCCTGAGAAGACAATCAAAGCCCGCAAACTCTGGGAACAGATCGCCCGTTCTACCTGGCAATGTGCAGATCCAGGGATCCAGTACCATACGACCATCAATGATTGGCATACGTGCCCTGCAGGGGGTGAAATCCGGGCATCCAATCCTTGTTCGGAATACATGTTCCTTGATGATACGGCCTGTAATCTTGCTTCTATTAACCTCTCCGCATTTTATGATCTGCAGAGCCGGGTGTTCAATTTGGAAGCCTATCTCCATGCCATCAAACTCTGGACTAGTATCTTGGAAATTTCCGTGGTCATGGCTCAATTCCCTGCCCCCCGGATCGCAGAATTGTCCTACCAATACCGAACCCTGGGGCTGGGATTTGCCAATCTGGGGAGTCTTCTTATGGTTATGGGGCTTGCCTATGATTCAGAGGAAGGCCGGGCCGTGGCCGGCGCCTTGTCGGGGATCCTTTCTGCAGGGGCATACGCGCAGTCTGCACGTATGGCTGCGGAACAGGGGCCTTTTATCCGGTATCCTGAAAACCAGGAGGCCATGCTCCGGGTGATCCGTAATCACCGCCGGGCCGCGTACAATGCCCCTGCCGGAGAATACGAGGGCATCCATACGACCCCCAAGGGAATCGATCCAGGTTTCTGCCCGGCTTATCTTTTGGACGCAGTCAGGGCAGCCTGGGATCAGGCTCTGGATCTGGGGACGGCTCATGGGTTCAGGAATGCCCAGGTAAGCGCCATTGCCCCAACCGGAACCATCGGCCTGCTCATGGACTGTGATACTACTGGGGTTGAGCCTGACTTTGCCTTGGTGAAATTCAAGAAACTTGCTGGAGGCGGGTACTTCAAGCTCATCAATCAATCGGTTCCCCCTGCCCTGGAAGCCTTGGGTTACAGCCCTGAAGAGATCGACGCCATAAGCGCCTATGCTACCGGGTGGAAAACGTTTACCGGCGCTCCTGGAGTCAACCCTGAAACCTTGACGGCCCAGGGATTTACCCCGGATGCCTTGGCAGTGGTGGAGGAAGCGGTCAAGACCGCTCTCAGCCTTGAAGGGGTGTTCAGCCCCTGGCTTGTGGGAAAGGACTTTATGGAAAAGACCCTCAGAATTCCTGAAGCGACCTGGTCGCGGTCGGATTTCAGTCTCTTGAAGCACCTGGGCTTTACCGAAGAGGCCATTGAAGAAGCAGAACTCTACACCTGCGGTACCATGGGTCTTGAGGCTGCGCCAGGGCTGCGGAAAGAGCATTACCGGGTATTTGATACTGCCACGCCTTCGGGTAAAAAGGGGAAGCGTTCTATTCCCTGGACTGCCCATATCGGCATGATGGCTGCGGTCCAGCCCTTTATTTCCGGGGCCATCAGCAAGACCATCAACATGCCCAACAGCGCGGATTTTGAGGACGTGAAAGGGGCTTATATGCTCTCCTGGAAGAGCGGCCTTAAAGCCGTGGCTTTGTACCGGGACGGTTCCAAACTGTCTCAGCCCCTCTCTTCCTTTGCCCCCGGTATCGATCCTTTGGCGGATACCATCCTGGAATTGGAACGTTCCCTGGATACCCCTTCACGGCATCCTGAAAGGGTCCCGGTCAGGGGTCTGCGGAACAGCCTGCCTAACCGTCGAACCGGGTATACCCAGAAGGCCAAGATCGGCGGCCACTCTATTTTCATCCGTACTGGGGAATACGGCGACGGAAACCTGGGGGAGATATTCCTGGATATGCACAAGGAGGGGGCCGCGTTTCGGAGCCTCCTCAACAGCTTTGCTATTGCGGTTTCCTTGGGATTGCAATACGGGGTACCCCTGGAAGAATACGTGGACGCCTTCACTTTCAGCCGGTTTGAACCTAATGGAATGGTCCAAGGCCATACCTATGTGAAGATGGCCACCAGCGTACTGGATTACATCTTCCGGGATCTGGCCATAAGTTACCTGAACCGCAGCGATCTGGGGCAGGTAAAGCCTGAAGATCTTTTGGCCACCGGTACAAAAAACAATGGGGGGAACCCTGGACCGGAACAAGCGCATACCAGAGAACCAGGGGCTGCTGAATCGGGTAAAACCGCAGCCATGTTCCAGGCCCGGATCAAAGGGTATGAAGGAGACCCCTGTCCTGCCTGCGGGTCCTTTACCCTGATACGGAATGGTACCTGTATGAAGTGCGATACCTGTGGAGGAACCACCGGCTGTAGTTAAGCGGCTGTACAGGCCGACTTGAGGTGCTTTGGGGGGCCGTATATTCCTCGCTTGTCAGGCTAAACTTGGCCTGCAATGCGGGGAATGTTTTCCCTCACTCGTTCCCTTGTTTTAGGATGCCGCCGACTTCCTGTTCGCTGAGATGCGTAATGGCCGCTATAGCTGTGACGTCCATTCCATGTTTAGCCATTTGGAGGATTATTACCTCCCGTTCTTTTTCCCGGCCTTCCTCCCGGCCTTCCCGGCGGGCGCCTTCCATTCGGGAATAGTCATCTCGTTGCGCTTTTAATCGCGCCTCATAGATCATCCGGTTCGCCTCATCTTCGCTCATCACTTGCAGTTTGCAATACGCCTCGTGTATCATTGGGTTCTTCCCCGCTAACATCTTAAACTCCTCCTCCTTCTCCGCCCTTAAAAATCTCAGCCAGTCCATTAGCTTGCTCTCTTCATCCTCAGGCAGTCGGGCCAGATTCAGCACGTGTAT
>JAISBK010000179.1 GCA_031266255.1 Treponema sp. | reverse complement strand
CCCATGGTCCAGACCGGTATAAACCGTCCTGACTCATTGGTTCCGGGGGTGTTGGCATAGTCCGCATCCATACCGTCCAGGGCGTTAGGCGCCCAGTTCGCATAGATCCCTAACATGCCAGGATTGGCGAGGTATACTTGTTTGAGCAATATATTGAAATAATTCCGCCGCTCTGCCGGGGGGATTTCTTGGTAACCCTGCATGGCTTGGGCAAGGGTCCTTACCGCCGCGATATAATCTCCTAACCAGTTCCGTATCTTTTCATCCCCTTGGAGGGCAAGATCAACCGCGCGTTCATTGGTCATACGGCTGATTTCCCTATGGGACAGGCTTATGGTAACGCCGGCTAATACACCGATGCCGGCGATATTGAAAGTACTGATAATAAGTACCAGTTTAACGCCAATTTTCATACTCTGCTCCTTAACCTGTACTAACCTTTACATGAATCATCCCCAGGGTCAAGAAACGAATTTTTTTCTATTTTTTTATTTTTTCTAAAGGCGGGTCTCGTGCCATAAAATAGCCGGGCTTTGTCCCGCTTCCCGGAACGTTATACGAAATTGGGGTAAAATGGTTGCGGTATGCGTAATTTCATTCTGTACAACAAGGAGATCTCCGGGGCCGAACCGTTCAACAACGGCATTGATTTCTTCAACGGAGACCGCGGCATTTCCTCCGCCGTAAAGAGAACCAAATACCAGTGTTTTCATCTTCAAGTCACCGGGCGGAATCGAACCGTCGCATAAAGGTTTTATAGACCTCTCCCTTACTGCACGGTTAACCGTGTCCACCCCGCTTCCCGTAAAGCCAGGGCAAACCCTGCTTGCCCTCCTGCTCGTACGTGTGGTATCCTGCAACAAGATTTACTCCTTGGCTGTTTCAATATATGGAGGAAACTATGAGTCTATACTGGAATCATCGCGTTAAGAGACTGGCTCCTTACATTCCTGGTGAACAAATTCGAGATCAGCGCGTTATCAAACTCAACACCAATGAAAACCCCTATCCTCCCTCGCCAAAGGTCATCGAAGCCATTCAAAAGGCTTTAGGAGATGATCTGAGGCTCTATCCTGATCCAGCCTGTACCGAATTGCGCACGGTTATTGCCCAACGATACGGGGTTATGCCGGAACAGGTATTTGCGGGAAACGGTTCTGATGAAGTGTTGGCCTTTGCCTTTGCCGCGTTCTTTGAGTCTCCTGTAAAGAACCGCCAGACCCTGCCGATCCTGTTCCCGGACATTACCTACAGTTTTTACCCGGTCTATACGCGGCTGTGGGATATACCCTTTACCCCGGTTCCTTTGGCCGCAGATTTTTCTTTAGTTATAGAAGATTATAAGCAAGCTGCGGGAGGCGTCGTCATCCCTAACCCTAATGCCCCCACCGGACAGGCCATTCCCTGTTCAGACCTGCGTTCTCTCCTTGCATTCCATGAAAAGAACCGGGAAACCGCAGCTGTGGTGCTGGTGGATGAGGCATACACTGCTTTCGGTAGAGACCTGGAAGTCACGCCTTTGGTACATGAGTATTCGAACCTCCTCACGGTACACACCCTTTCCAAAGCCGCTTCCCTGGCCGGGCTTCGGGTTGGTTTTGCCATTGGGAACCAGGAACTTATCGAAGGGCTCGGTCGAGTGCGCGATTCTTTCAATTCCTACACCGTAGACCGGCTTGCCCAAGCAGGAGCAAGAGCGGCTATTTTGGATGCCTCCTATTATGAAGCGGTGAACCGGAAAGTGATTGCTACCAGAAATCGGGTTTCTGCAGCCCTTAAGGCGCTTGGCTATGAGGTAATTCCCTCGCAAGCGAATTTTATCTTTATCCGTTCTCTCCAAAAAAACGGGATGCAGCTTTACACCTTTTTACGGGAACAGGATATTCTGGTACGGCACTTCAACCAGCTGAGGATTGCAGATTTCCTTAGGGTGAGCATAGGAACCGACGAACAGATGGATAGGGTGCTTGCAGCCTGCGAAACCTTTAGTAATGGTACTTAGCGTGTAACGCTTCTCTAACCAGAGGGGGAACCATACTGGAAACATCCCCATGAAAAAAGGCTAATTCCTTAACCGCGGAAGCTCGGAGCACAAAATACTGGGGATCGGTTGTCATAAAGAGGGTTTCTATGCGTGCGTCCAATGCCTTATTAATCATAGAAAGCTCAAATTCGTAAGCAAAGTCATCGGTTCCCCGGACACCGCGGACGATGATATGCAGATCCTGCTGTTTCATAAATTCCACGATCAACGAATTCCAGATGAGCACGGTTACCTTTTTCTGATGCCCTACCAGTTCCTGCATCAGCGCAACCCGTTCTTCTACGGAAAAAAGGTACTTTTTTTGAGGATTTTCCGCCACTACCACCACCAGTTCATCAAATATACCACATGCCCGTTCAATAATATTAAGATGTCCCAGGGTAGGAGGATCAAAGGATCCAGGAAAGACAGCCTTCAGCATGGTAAAAGTATAGAACAGGTATACGGGGAAGTCAAGAAAC
>JAISBK010000167.1 GCA_031266255.1 Treponema sp. | reverse complement strand
TTTACCTTGACCATATCATCAGACCGGCCTATCAGCGTATCGATCCGGGGAAAGTCAAGTCCACAGGGGCAGTCGCCGGCCAGTTCCCTGGTCAAGTCGTGGGTACGGTAACGGATCAAAGGCGCCCCCTGTTTTTGGAGGGTGGTGATCACCAGTTCGCCGATCTCCCCTTGCTTTTGGGGTTCGCCGGTTTTAGGATCGATGATTTCGTAATAGAGATAATCGGTCCATAGATGCATCCCACAGGCGTATTTGCAGCTTATCCCAATACCTGGGCCGTATATTTCGGTAAGCCCATAAATATCGTAGAGTTCAACCCCCAGTTCAGCGGCAATCCTCGTCCGCATCTTCTCTCCCCAACGCTCTGAACCGATGAGACTTTTCTTGAGCGCGATCCGGTTCCGCAGCCCCCGTTTTTCAATCTCCTCCGCCAGAAGCAGGGCGTAAGAAGAGGTGGCGCAGAGTACGGTAGACTGCAAATCTATCATCATCGTGATCTGTTTATCCGTATTCCCCGGCCCCATAGGAATCGCCATGGCTCCCAGCAGTTCAGCCCCGCGCTGAAACCCGATCCCCGCAGTCCATAACCCATAGCCCGGGGTTATATGCACCCGATCGTTGGGAGTAACTCCTGCGGTTTTATAACAACGGGCAAACATCACCGCCCAATCATCCACATCTTGCTGGGTATAGGGAATGATTACCGGAAGTCCGGTAGTACCTGATGAGGAATGAATCCGCACAATCCGCGCTTCCTCTACCGCGAGAAGCCCGAGAGGATAGGTCTCCCGGAGATCCTCTTTTTCAGTAAAGGGTAGTTTTTGAAAGTCTGTTTTACTTTGTATATCTCCTGGGCATATACCTTGGAACCGTTTCCTATAAAACTTCCCTTCCATAGCATGAGCCATACTTGTCCTAATCTTGGCCAGCAATGCTTCGGTCATATCCATACGATCCTTCCTTCTCATTAGTTTCTCTATAACAGTACAGCACAGTACCCCTAACATACAAGCAGGTTCTTGCAAAACAAGGCAGTTTATGGACTCCAGGTTTCCCCAAAAGGCTTACCTTTCTTGAGGGTATACCAGGACGCTTATTTCCGCCATGTTCCGCAGGGTCAGGGATTCCTGAGAAAACCAGCGTACCGTGAGTTCTGGCGGAAACGGCTCAAGGTTCCTGGGGTTTCTTTCCTGGGCCAGGGCAAGCAGGTACTGTTCTTCAGGGAAATCTCCCAGTGCATAGAGGTATAAGCTCAGGGCAAGCTCAGATGTGCAGGTACTTCCCGGGTCTTGGCAGGTAAGCCTGTGGCCCAAGGTGTTCCCCTGGATAAAATTCGGGGTATGATGTATAAATCCAAGCCCAAGGCCCAGGGTTTTGAGAAAACATTCCTTTACAACCCAGAGTTGGTAGAACCGAGTGGTCCTTACCCGTTCACTGGTTCCCCCGGTAATGTAGGTATGTTCCTCCCTTGTAAAAAAACGGGAGGCAATCGTTTCAAGGTTTCGGCGTGGGTGGAGGTGTTCGATATCGCAGCCCGTGCGAAGGGGCACGCCTCTCAGGGTAGACCTTGCCTGGGTATAGGTTACTGCTACCGTCCGTCCGGTATGGGATATATTGAAGTCTCCCCGGTGATCGACAAAATAGGGTCTTCCTCCAGGTTCTTGAGCAATCAGGTGATCTACCGGTTCTTGGGTAAGGAGTCGCAGGATGCGCCTGCCTTCCCGATGCAGGCTGCCGGCTTCTTTGTTTGACAACAGGGATATCCCCAGGTACAATGAGGTCATAACGGTATTGTTAGGGTACCATAATGGTCATAGGCTGTACATGAAGCGCTTGGAGGAGAATGTACGGTAAGGAGGTTTCTATGACGATGAACCCATTCCTGGGGAACCGGGTGGTTTTAGGGTTAGGATCGAACAAAGGAGATTCCCTGGGAATTCTGGAAGCAGCTATTGGGGACTTGGGAAACGTGCTGACGGATTTACAGCAGGCTTCCCGGTCTATCACCGAGCCACTCTATGTACTGGATCAGAAGCGCTTCCTCAACACCGCGGTTGCCGGGTATTACCCCTCAAGCCCACGGGACTTGCTCAAGACCATCCAGGCGCTTGAAGCTTCCTTTGGCCGGGACAGAACCCGGGAACGGCGCTGGGGGGAACGTACCTTAGATATCGATATCCTCCTTTTTGGAGACATGGTCATCACCGAGCCTCCAGACCTGGAAATCCCCCATCCTCGATTAACCGAACGGGCCTTTGCCCTGGCTCCCTTACTGGAACTGGTTCCCGATGCAAGGGACCCGCGTACCGGGGTCTCCTATAAGACCATCTTTGCAGGTCTACATCCTCAAGGTATTTACGCACTATAAACCAAAGGTATATACTTCTTCTTATGTATACCCCGTGTTCCCCCGGTATAACCGAACAGCGTGCAGCTTACCGTGTCAAATTAAAAGATTTTGAAGGCCCCTTGGATCTGTTACTTTTTTTAATCAAGAAAAATGAAATCAACGTGTACGATATCCCGATTGCTTACATTACCGAACAATACCTAGCGTATCTCCGTTATGCTGCTACCCTTGACCTGGAAGACCTCAGCGAGTTTCAGGTCATGGCCGCCACGTTAGTGTACATCAAAAGTCGTATGCTGTTGCCGGTAGAAATGGAATTGGATGAGGATATCGAGGATCCCCGGCAAGGCTTAGTGGACAAGCTCATTGAGTACCAGAAGTTCAAGAAGCTCGCTGAACTTATGGAAGAAAAGGAACGGGAGCATGAGTGGTTTATTGAACGGAAAAAAGAACTCCGGGTCTTACCCTTTACCGGGCAGGACCTATGGCAGCATGTGGATATTGGGGATTTACTTAAAACGTTTTCCTCTCTTATGGCGAATCTTTCCGACGAGCGGATCATCGATCTCTATGAAGAGGTATCGGTAAATGAGAAAATTACCCTGATGACCGAACTCTTGGAGTGGCAGCGGGAGTGTACCTTTGCGGATTTGGTAGTGCGTAAGGGATCCTTAATGGACGTGGTGTGTGCTTTTCTGGCGATTTTGGAGGCAGTCAAGATACGGCTGGTGGTGATTGTGCAGAACCGTATCTTTGGGGATATTCTTATCCGGAAAAGTCACCCTGTTCAGGAACAGACGGTACCTGGAGTTTTGATTGGAACAAGAGACTGCCCTGATTGAGGCGATTTTATACCTTGAGGCGGATTCCCTGGATGAAGCTGGCCTCTCCCGTATTTCTGGTCTTACCAAAGACGCGGTGCAGGCTGCCCTTGAGGCCCTGGAAAACCGGTATGCCCAGGCAGACTCAGGGCTTGAATTGACCCGTATCGGCGGGGGGATCTTGATCTCCCCCAAAAAAGAATACTGGACTATTCTCAAGGAACGGTACGGTAAGAAAAACGAATCCCGGCTATCCCGGGCAGCCATAGAGACTCTCTCCATCATCGCCTATACGCAGCCCATTACCCGGAGTGAAATTGAGGCGATCCGGGGAGTTCAGGCAGATACTATGATACGGCTCCTCCTTGACCGGGATCTGATCCGGGAAGCAGGTAAAAAGGAGGTGCCGGGAAAACCGGTCCAGTATGGGACTACCAAGACCTTCTTAACCCTATTCCGGCTGAAGAGTATTGCAGATTTACCGAAACTCAATGACCAGGAGGCCGAGCGTTTTGAACTTGAACGCACTGAATAATCCCTCGGGGAAACCCATTCGTCTCCAGGTTTACCTTGCCCATGCAGGGGCAGCATCCCGCCGGGCAGCGGAAAAGCTCATCAGCGCGGGCCGGGTTTCGGTGAACGGCTCAGTGGTATCGGTCTTGGGAACCAAGGTCTTTCCCGGAGATGCGGTCTGTATTGATGGGGTAGCGGTTTACCCTGAAAGCAAGCGGTATTATCTGGCACTCCACAAGCCTCAAGAATATCTATGCAGTGCAGCGGATCCCCAGGGGAGGCCCCTGGTGCTGGAGCTTCTGCCCCAGGAAATCACGGAACGGCTTTACACGGTGGGCCGCTTGGATTATCGTTCTTCAGGGCTTATCATCATCACCAATGACGGGGCATTTGCCGCCCATGTGGGGCATCCTTCGGCAGGTATCCCCAAGGAATACCTGGTAGAAGCCTCTGGAATCATCCCCGATACGGTGGTAGCGGCCTTTGTTCGAGGGCTTCTTATTGAGGGTGTACGGTACCGTGCAGAGGCGATAGAACGGCTGGGAAAGAAGGCCCTGCGGATTGTCTTGATTGAAGGAAAAAACCGAGAGATCCGGCGGGTCTTTTCTTATTTCCACCTGCACCCGGTGAAACTATGCCGCATACGGATTGGGCCGGTATACTTGGGGGACTTGAAACCTGGGGAATCAAGGTCCCTAAGCGGTTCTGAGTATACAGGGCTTATGAGGCTTCCCGAGGGCTGACCTGAGGCTTGGTTGACTGCTCCAGGAACCGGCCATAGACCAGCCAATACTGTAACAATCCCATATATTCATGCAGGGCTATCCAGGTTCCCCCAAAAGCACTCATAGAAGGCAGAAAACTGAACAGGTCGTATCGCTTGTTCCGGCTAACGTAGTAATCCGTGGGCGCAGGAATCACCGCGATACCGTTTTTCTCAAAACAAAACACGCTCCTGGGTATATGATACGCGGAAGTAACCAGGATAATCTTGTGGTATCCGAAATCTTCAGCAACATTTCGGGCATTTTGCCAGGTGTTCCGGCTCTCGGTCTCGGTTACGATTCGTTCAGGCGCTAATCCCAGGGACCTAAGAACCTCCGCAGCCACTTGAGCTTCTGCTTCCTGTCCATAGTCAAACACCTTGCCTCCTGCTAACACATAGTCCCCGGTAAAAATCTCCTTCAGACTAAACCCATAGACCAGCCTTTTTAAGGCGGATGGAGAAAGACTATCCCGGCTTGCTCCTCCTTCAGGGGAACCCTGAACCGTTCCCCCGCCCAAGATCACCAGGGCATCCACCCCGTCAAGCAGTTCCCGCGAAAGCGCGTCTACTGATAACGGCGGATACCGATCCTCCAAGGGACAGAGCAACAGGTCTTGGACAGGCTCAATCGCAAGCAGGTAGCAGAAAACACCTAAGCCCCCGAGCAGGTATCTAACCAAGGAACATTTGGGTTTACCGCGCAAGATAAATCCCAGGATAAGCATCCCCCCGATGATACATCCCGGAGGCAAGAGAAACACCGTAGCAATTTTTGCTAAAAAGACTATACGTTTATTCCTTATGCAATGAAGCTGAAGGATACGCCCTATCTGGTCTTAATACCTCTGCACCGTTTCGGTATACATGAGCGATTCCTACCCTTTCATCAAGATAGCAGTGCATGAGCACCCTGATGACCCTGGGCATACTGCCCTGAACCACGGCTTCCTGAACTGCAAAGAGGGCCAGATTCTGTGCCCGTCCAGATTGCCGCAAGGCTGCCGCAGGATTCTGCATCGTCAGATCCGGGGTTACTGAAAAAAGGAGCGATACCAGATCCTCCTCCTGTAACTGGTTCTTGAGCAATAGTTCATCATACAAGGCCACCACCTGGGCCTGTATATCCTGGACTTCGTTCTTACACTGGGTTGCGCCCCGCAATGCGGCAAGCCGTTTTGTACCTTGTCGGTTCAATTTCATGGGTTTCCTTCGGTAAGAACCATAATAAATGATCCGAGGGCAGCTATAATGATACCGAAGCTCCCTAAGCACAGAAATCCAACAAGACCGCTGATATACCGGTATTTTTTACGGAAGACAAGCCATAGATCCAAACCAATCCCATACAGAGAACCCACCCCGATAAAAAGCCCTACCATAACCGTGATATGCAACAGCATGAACTGGGTTTTTTCCATAAATCCCTGATTCGTTCCAATGCCGTATAGAAAAAGGCTGAGCAGACAAAGCCCAAAGAAAAACAACACCGTCCGCTGTACTAACATGAGGATGATCGGTTTTCTTTCAGGTCGGCTTGTAGTCATAAGCAGGGGTACCTAAAAAACAGGCTTGTGGCTCCATACTGCATAGTTTATTATATCATATAGAAGCATACTAATAAAACCCCTAGGAAGGTACCCTACATAAAAAGAACACGGAATAAAATCGAAACATATTGCAGCATTACGCAATATAACCATAAGTACGATATGAGGCTGTTTCAAAACTTCAGTTTTGAGGAGACAAGTGCTGCTTGTCTTGCAACCTTAGAGATTTAGAGGGAAAGGATTATGAGGAAATTTGTTGTGGTATGTGTCATACTCATCATCATAGGCGGTACGGTATTCTTTTTTGGTTGGGTGCAACTGAGGGTTCCCCTCGGCTGCTACGGAGTACTCCGTTCTAAAACCCACGGGGTGGATCCAAAGCTTATCCAGGCCGGAGCATTCCGGTGGGTTTGGTATAACCTGATTCCCACCAATACGGATATCCAGGTGTTTACCCTGGACCGGGTAAGCCGATCCTTGAGCATCCAGGATACCCTGCCATCGGGGAAAGAGTATGCATCCTTCGCAGGGTTTACGCTCGATTTTACCTATAGGCTCTCGGTGAACCTTTCCTTTACGATTAAACCGGATTCCTTGATTACCCTTACCAGTACCCGGCACATCGCAGATCAAGCGGGTTTAGATGCCTTTGCAATAGACCTGACCTCTCAGATCGAGACCTTTATCAGACAGCGTCTGCGGATATACACTACGGATCTGGCAAAACTCGAAGAACTGCTGAGTTCTGGTTCGCTGTCCGCCCTGGAAGGGGATATACTGCGGGTCTTTCCTGATATTGAAAACCTGGTTTGTTCCATTAAGGCCCTGGGTTTCCCTGACCTTAGCCTCTACCAGCAGTTCCGGACCCTGTATGAAGGGTATCTTGCCAAGCAGCAGGAATATATACATTCCGAAGAGCCTTTGCAGCCTGAGACCCGTATACTTACCCATATCCGCTTTGATGATCTTACCCGATATGGAGAGTTACTGACCAAATACCCCATACTGATACAATTTCTGGAACTGGAACAGCGTATCAAAGAAAAATAGGCCGGGACCGGGTACAATTGCACAGAACTTTGGTATCCAGTATAGTAACAAAAGGCTAGGGCGGTTTGTTTACTAATGCAGAGCGGAACCATAAGGACCTGATGCGTGTTTTGACCCAGGTCCGTAAGGAACATGCCCTTAACATGAACCTCATTTTTCGGTAATAGGGAGTTATATGGTGGGAAAAGGACCTTCCTTTCGTTTCATTTTTTTCATTTTCTTCATGGTGTTCTCGGGATGGTATGGGTTCTTACCCAGTACCCTCAGTGCTCAGGAAGCGGAAGACCCTAACGAGGAGCCTCCCCTGGATTCAGATTGGTCTGGGATAATGCCTTCCCTCTATGCTCAAGGGGATCAGACTTTCAACATCTCCTTAGGGGTTCTCTTTCCTTTGTTCTTTGTGGGTAATGGAGGGATCCTGGACAATAAAGTCAATCTTATCGGTGGTACCGGTTCCATAGCGTATACTTATTTTTTATCTTCTCACTTGTTTGTGGGAGGCGAATTGGAACTGATGGCTGCCGGAACCTTGGGAAAGAATATGCTGTATATGTTTCCTTTTGGGTTTAGGGCTGGGTACCAGGCGGTGTTGGGTCGTTTTGAATTTCCCTTTAGCCTCACGGTTGGAGCCGCACCTCAACGATACCTGGATGAGGGCTATTTTGGATTCTTTATGAAAGGCATGGTGTCTGGGTTCTTTCGATTCAATTCAAACTGGTCTTTTGGCCTTAACAGCGCCTGGTGGTGGGTTCCTCAATGGACCGCTGAGAGCGCTAAAGACGTGAGCGGTCATTTCCTGGAATTGACTTTGGCCGCCCGTTATCACTTCTAGGGAGGAGTATGAACATGGATTTGGGTGTCTTTAGAAAGGTACGTTTAGCCTCCTTGAGCGTCCTCCTGGGAGCGCTCCTGTTCGGTGCTTGTAACCAGGATCCAATCTTCTATGGTATTTCCCTGGAAGTGGAACCGGTGGATCCGCGGATTGTCGGGATGCCGAGCAATATAGTGGCAGCAGCTGGTAAGGTCTACGTGGCCAGTAAATTCAACGAGTCAATCCACGTCTATGAGGGTACAGGATGGCAGCGGATCAGAGGCCCCGGTGGTCAGATCCTTGAGTTGGCCGCCACCACTAACCAGGTATATGCCCTTACTGGAAAACCAGGTTCCTCATCGCTGTACACGTTAGATACCTCAGCTACCAATGTAGACTGGAAGCCGGTTACATCGACTTATAAGAATATCCAGTCCATTTATGGAGCCAAGGACACGTTATTTGCCTGTGCGATGATCGATACCAGTACCTTTGTCATGTTGTGGGATGTGGACGAAACTTTGCAGAAATTGACCGGAGGCAGCGGATTCCTTTATGGAGCAGTAAACCATGGATCCGATTATTACCTGGCAACAGGGACGGGGATTTATACCCGTAATGGGGAGACGCTTACCCTTGTTTCCGGATCCGGCACTGAGCCCGTAATAGGGTTGATTACCTTGAAGGACATGGTGGTAGGGGTACGCAGGGATGGAACCTTACTTTACGGTGATTCCAGTAGTTTTACCCAGGTGAAAGAATCAGGGGTAACCTTTACCGGGGCTATTGCGGCTTGGAAGAAAGATAATGAAGAAACAGATGCCCTGTTGCTCTTGGGTATACAGGGAGGATCCACCGCTGCTACCCACGGATACCGGGAGATCCTCTTGAGCGATGGTAGCCTGCTTTCTACTGACTTGGGCCTCAGAACCCCTGGAAAAGCTGAGCCATCCAGTGTTTCAGATTATGATAAATACTATTCGTCCATAGGAAAACATCCTATAGTAAACCTGTACCAGGCCCCGGATGGGATCCTGTTTGCCGGAACCACTAAAAATGGCTTGTGGTCTTACCGGAACGATCAATGGAATGCTGAACCTTAAGCCCCGTTATGCAGGATAGGGAACTGTTCACGGTTCAGCTGCATCCTTCAGGGCCTCTGGCAGATCGGATGCGGCCCCAAACCCTGGACGATATTGTGGGGCAGGATCACATCCTCGGCCCTGGACGCTTGTTACGCCGGGCAATCCAGGCGGATAGGCTTTCCTCGCTGATCTTTTACGGGCCTCCTGGTACAGGGAAAACAAGCCTTGCCCGGGTCATCGCCCTTACCACCCGAAGTACCTTTGAAAGTCTCAACGCGGTCCTCACCGGTATCAAGGATATCCGGGAGGTAATAGACCGTTCTGATGAGCGGCGGCGACTCTACGACAAACGAACCATCCTCTTTGTGGATGAAGTGCATCGTTGGAACAAGGCCCAACAGGACGCCCTCCTCCCCTGGGTAGAAAACGGTACGGTTATCCTCATCGGGGCTACCACGGAAAACCCCTTCTTCGAGGTAAACCGGGCTTTGGTAAGCCGGAGCCGGATATTTCAGCTTAAACCCCTAAGCCCTGAGGCGTTGCGGGAAACCGCCTTACGTACCCTCAAAGACCGGGAGCGGGGGTATGGGAAATGGCGGGTTTCCTTTGAGGAGGGCAGCCTCGAACACCTAGTAGCCGTGGCAGGGGGAGATGCCCGGAGTCTCCTTAACGCACTGGAACTCGCGGTGGAAACCACTGAAACTGGTCCTGCATCCTGGCCCCCCAAGGAAGGTACTGAAATCCAGGTATCCCTGGAAGCTGCGGAAGAAAGCATCCAACGCCGGGCAGTGCTCTACGACCGGGATGGAGACTACCATTTCGACACGATCAGCGCCTTTATCAAAAGTCTCCGGGGAAGCGACCCGGATGCCGCCTTGTACTGGCTTGCTAAGATGGTTCGGGCAGGGGAAGATCCGGTTTTTATCTTCAGGCGGATGATCATCCTAGCCAGCGAAGATGTGGGTCTGGCGGATCCCCAAGCCCTGGGGGTGGTTATTGCCTGCGCTGAAGCCTTTGACCGGATAGGCTTTCCAGAGGGGAATTTCCCCTTGGCCCATGCCTGCCTGTACCTTGCTACTGCGCCTAAGTCCAATACGGCTATGGCTTTTTTTGATGCCCTCAAGGAAGTGGATAACGAAGATGGAGAGGTCCCCAATCACTTGCGGGATCCAAACCGGGATAGCGTAAGTTTCGGCCACGGGGAGGGGTATATTTATCCCCATGCGTACCGGGATCATTGGGCGGCTCAACAGTACCTACCTACGGCTTTACGGGGAAAGACCTTTTATACCCCTTCTGCCGTAGGCTATGAGGGCCGAATCCGGGAAGAAGTGCTCAAGAAGCGAGAAATCCAGATCGCGGTTATCATGGGCGATACCCACGGAGACACTGGTTCTGCGCTCGAAGGGCTTTCCTGGTCAGCATCCTCCAAAGGTCGGGAAGGCTGGTTCAAGCGGCTTGAATCTGGGAGAAGCGCGCTGCTCATGGCTGACCGGGACGCTATTCTGGGACAATGCCGCATTTCACGGCATGACCGCCTGCTCATTCCTGCAGCCAATGACGGCCTGCTCCTATGGGAAAGCCTCCGTCGGACTCCTGAGGGTTTGAGTGCCGCACTGGTGGATAGCACTGCTGCCCGGGAAGCACTGCTTCGGTATGCTGCTTCCCTGGACGAGCTTGAGCAGCCGGTAATTGCCGTTTTCCCCGGGGGATCCCTTCCGAGCCCTGAAGCAGGGGAGGCCCTTTTTTCCTGTGCATCCTTTGATCATATCCTTGCCCGGGAACCTTGGCGAAAAGGGGCTGGGGCTGCGGTTTTCCGTAGTTTTGCCGAAGAAGCTCGACTACTGCTTGCTCCGGGAGGAGATCTGGTTATACTCACGTCTCCTCCCTTG
>JAISBK010000083.1 GCA_031266255.1 Treponema sp. | reverse complement strand
ATCACCTTCAATGCGGCCAAAATTGTCATTTCTATGCTGCCTATTATATGCGTGTATCCTTTCCTGCAGCGATATTTCGTCAAGGGCCTCATTATGGGTTCTGTCAAGGAATGAGTATGAAGAAGGTAAAGTCAACTGGTTTGACAAAAACCACACCATTAATTACTAGTATTGTACCAATTATTGTCAAATACCGGTGGCAATACGTTATGTTTCTGCCTGGGATTATCTGTTTGTTTCTTTTTTCGTATATGCCCATGGCGGGGATACAGATAGCGTTTAGGAATTTCCGTATTGGGAATTCTATTTGGACGGCGAAGTGGGCGGGATTTAGTAACTTCCGCTTTTTTCTGGACCCCGAATTCTGGCGGGTTTTGAAAAATACATTGGTAATATCGGTCAGCCGTTTTGTATTCAGCTTTCCGGCACCTATCATCCTGGCCCTGCTTATCAATGAAATCAACAATGTGTTTTTCAAGCGAATCGTCCAGTCTATTACTTACCTGCCTCATTTTATTTCGTGGATAGTAGTGGCTTATCTTATTGACGCAATCCTGGCTCCGAATACTGGTTTATTGAATCAAGTTTTTATGCTTCTTGGCGGCGAATCGGTCTTCTTTATGGGCCGCACGGATCTGTTCGTGCCTATAATTGTTATTTCAAATATATGGAAGACCATCGGCTGGGGAACCATTGTCTACCTGGCGGCCATTACCAGCATTGATACACAAATGTACGAGGCGGCTACTATTGACGGGGCAAACCGATTCGCCCAAGTCTTGCATATTACTATTCCTTGTATAATTCCAACCGTAATATTAATGCTAATTCTTGCTATGCCCGGACTCCTCAACGCAGGCATGGATCAAATATACCCCCTGCAAAACACGGTAAATCTGCCGGTATCCAACGTCCTTGACATTTACATATTGAATAACGGTATCCAGCAAGGCCGTTACAGCCTATCTACCGCTATCGGGCTGGTGAATTCCCTGATAGCTCTGTTTTTGATCGTTGCCTCAAATAAAATTGCCAATAAAGTATCCGGCGACGGACTCTGGTAGGAGGTTCTTATGAGGGGTTTTAGAAAATCCATGCCGGAAAAAGCTTTTGCTGTGTTTAATATAATCTTTATGGTCGTACTTTGCGCCCTTACTCTCTATCCGTTTATTTATGTAATGGCCTATTCCCTGAACGAAGGAGCTGATGCGACACAAGGCGGAATCTATTTTTTTCCAAGGAAATTTACTCTCTTTAATTATCAGTATGTCCTGACTAACGGAACCATGCAGAGTGCTTATGTTATTACCATTGGCCGTACTTTGCTGGGAACCACCCTGGGGCTTTTTGTTACCGGTGTTACGGCTTATGGGGCATCGTTCCGCAATCTGCCAGGGCGGAAATATATCATGTTCTATATTCTCATTCCCATGCTTTTCAGCGGAGGGCTGGTACCTTATTACATTCAGCTTTCCAAGCTGCATCTCATTAATTCATTTTGGGTTTTTGTGATTCCCGGTATGTTTAATATCTGGAATATGTTCGTACTGATGAAGTTTTTCATGGGGATTCCAGAAAGTCTGCGGGAATCGGCAATCATTGACGGAGCGAATGAAATGGTAGTGTTATGGAAAATAATTGTGCCGGTAGCGGCGCCTGCCATTGCGGCTATCGCCCTTTTTACAGCGGTAGGACACTGGAATGACTGGTTTACCGGCGCGTTTTTCGTAAACAATATCAAGCTCATACCCGTTCAGACTTACCTCCAGCGGCTTCTTATGGCTGACTCCCTGGGTACCATTACGGGCAATCAGGAGGGTAATACTGAGGCGATCTTTCGGGCCAGCCAGTCTTCTAATATGACTCTAAAGGCCCTTAAAACGGCGGCGGTAATTGTTGGTACCCTGCCGGTACTCTTTGTGTATCCTTTCTTGCAGCGTTATTTTGTAAAAGGCGTACTGGTGGGATCAATTAAGGGCTGATAAGATAACGGCTATTTTACCGATGTTATCGGTTTGCAGTATAAAATTGCTTTTTTGGAGGTTTCGGAATGAAGAGGATAGACGTGTTGTATGCGTTTATGGTCATGATGCTGGTATTCCTGCCGGGCGTAGTTTTCGGTGGAGGCGGCACTCAAAGGGGTTCCGGTCAGGCATCCGGCGGCGGGGCAACGCCCCAGGCCTATGCTGTGCCGGTGAGTCAGGGCGGTGAACCAACGGATCAATTCACTATTTTTATGGGCCAGGTAATGATGTCTCCTGAAGAAACTATCATGCAGAGAGCTCTTAAAGAAAGAACAGGAATTGATTTTAGGGTCAGCGGTATTCAATCCAACGATGCACAGACCAGCATCAATCTAATGCTGGCATCCGGTGAAAAACTGGCGGATTTGCTGGTTATAGGAAGGAACGCGGTAATTAGATCAGCCCTTATACAGTCGGGAAAGGTGATGGAGCTTTCTTTTCTGTACAACAGCAAAACCTTAAAAAACATTCCCAATATTCCGGGAAAAATTATAAATTTCGCAGCCGAACCGGATGGAAAAATATATGTTATTCCTGGCGGTTATGCACAAAATCCCGATGACCCATTCCCCGGCTGGACTTTAAGCGCCTTCTGGATTCGCAGGGATCTAATGCAGCAGACTGGAGTTACGGAGAATGATATATCGACCGTGGCGGGTTTTGAAGCGGCACTCCGAAAATTCAAAACCCTGAGAAATCCCGCGGGCAATCCCATGATACCGCTGAGTTTTGTTATAAATCATAGCTGGCTGGCGCATCAGGAAAATAT
>JAISBK010000077.1 GCA_031266255.1 Treponema sp. | reverse complement strand
GTGGCGGGATGGGGTGAATACCGCGTTATGGAGGATTTCGGCAAGGCGAAGCTGGATTTCTTCAAAACGTTTCTGGAATTGCCCCATGGGATACCGGAAGAGCAGACGTTTTCCCGGCTATTTACCCGGATACATCCAACGGAACTAGCCGCGTGTCTGGGGAAATGGCTTGAAGAGGTCAGGGAGGTTGGTGGAGGAGAGATCAACATCGACGGGAAGGCGATATGCGGGAGCGCGTGCAAGCGGAAAGGGAAGAAAGCGGCTCACCTAGTCAGCGCATGGGTGGGGGCGCAAAATCTGGTGCTGGGGCAAGTAGCAACGGAGGAGAAAAGCAATGAAATCACGGCGATACCGGAACTTTTAGACGCGATGGGGTGTCAGCGGGAGATAGCGAAGAAGATTCGGGAGAAAAGGGCGGATTACGTGCTTTCTTTGAAGGAAAATCAACCGGAGACCTATCGTGAAGTGAAGGACTATTTTGAGAAGGATCACGGCCGGATAGAGTGGCGGGGGAGGTGTTGACGGAGGAGGACCTTGAGTGGATGGGCAGTAAGGGGAAGAGGAAAGACCTGAAAACGATCATCCCGTATCGGTGTACCCGCACGGAAGGGGAGGAAACCACGGTGAGCACCCACTATTACCTCAGCAGCCGGTCACTGGACGCGGAGGAGGTCGGGGGGCTGATTCGGGGACAGTGGTCCATAGAGAACCGGTTACACTGGTATTGGGACGTATGCTTTGGCCGGAAAAACGGTTTGGACTGAGCCGGAAAATGCTGAGGGCAATCCTCAGCGAGGATTTTCTGCATGATGTCTTGTTCGGTAAAGTTAAATGATGTTGTCCTGCCATAGTTTACCTTGGGCTTGCCAGGGTTTCCCCGTATCATGCTATACTCAAGAACCAAAAACATAAGGAAACAAACTATGCGAAGCGAACAGGCGGCGGAAGCCCTCATCACGGGGGCTGCCCGGATAATTCGAGGGAAACGGGAATTTCTTGAATTGTTCACCGCGGGACTCCTTGCCAAGGGACATGTGCTTATCGAAGATAATCCGGGGCTTGGAAAGACCACCGTGGCCAAGACCTTTTCCCGGCTCATTACCGATGAAGAGGGAAGGCAATTGCTCTTTAAGCGCATTCAATTTACCCCAGACCTCCTCCCCTATGATATTACCGGAGTTGATGTGTTTGATCCTGAAAGCCGCTCGTTCCAGTTCGTCCCAGGCCCGGTTTTAGCCAATATTGTATTGGCGGATGAAATCAACCGGACAACTCCCAAGGTGCAATCCGCGCTGCTTGAAGTAATGGCTGAACGACAGGTAACCATTGGTGCATCCACCCACTATCCACCGGATCCCTTTGTGGTCATTGCTACCGAGAACCCCATAGAGAGCGAGGGAACCTTCCCGTTACCTGCAGCCCAGCTTGATAGGTTTATGATGCGTCTTTCCTTGGGATACCCTGACCGGGAGGCGGAATTGTCTATATTAACCGAAAATCCTGGGGAATACCCGTTAAGTCAGTTGGAACCGGTGATGCAGAAAGGGGATTTTTTAGCAGCTCAAGATGCAGTGGGACAGGTGTTTTGCCATGAGGCGTTAAAGGAAGCCATAGCCGATATAGTCAGGGATACCAGGATTCATCGAGGTTTCCTGCTTGGGGCTTCTCCCCGGGCAGGCTTGCATTTCCTTTGTGCGGTTAAATCCCTCGCCCTGGTACGGGGAAGAGCCTACGTTACCGATGAGGATCTCCTTACCATGGCAGCCCCGGTATTAGCCCATAGGCTCAAACTGCGGGATCCGAGGACTGAAGGAGCACACATCATTCGGGAGATCTGCCTTGCACGAATTAACGGCATCAAACAGGGCTGATGGTCCAGAGGCTGACCGGGCCCTTCCTCTTTCCCGGGTGATCCCCTTGCCGCGTACTATGGGGCTTTTTACCCTGCTCATTACCGTTCTGGCCTTTACCGCAGGCAGCATACGCAATGAACTGGTGCTTATCTTGATGGGTACGGTGTTTCTTCTGGCCCTCTCCTGGTGTTTCGTTGCGGTCTTGGGGCTTCCCTGGCTCCTCAGAAAAAAAGTCCGTTCATCCTCAGTAAGGATACTCACCAAACAGATGTCTGCAGGCACTACGGGGTCCCTTACCTTTGCACTGGGTCCGGGGTATATCCAGGCAAAACCGGGAAAAAAGCAGTTCTTTCGTTTTCCCGGGATACTGCTTAGGTATGAAATGAATCTGACTACCAAGGATGGCCGCCGTATACGGCATATCTTTGATCCTGATTTTCTCCCCGAAGGGATCAGTTACTTCCCCGTACCGGAACGGGGGGCCTATTATAGTAGCTATGATGGGTTTACCATCACTGATGTTCTCGGCTTTTTCTCCCTGTCTATACCTATTTCCCAGGATACCGGTCCTCGACTTCTGGCAAGCCCTAAGACCGGGGAAACAACCGTCCTCCTGCAGATCCGTTCCCGGGGGCTTCTGCAGCAAAATGAACCACACTTCCTGCGAACCGATCCCCATTTCCTACGAACCGATAATCTCATCGATCACCGGCCCTATATGCCGGGAGATGATCCGCGGCGGATTAACTGGAAACTCTACGGGCACGCGGGAGATCTTTTTGTTCGAGAAGGAGAACCAGAACCGCCTCCTCATTCGCGGATCCTCATCCTCGTGGATACCCAAGCCGATGATACGCTCTATACCCCTGCAGCAGCCTGCAAAGGGGTGGATCTGCTTTGCGAACAGGCCCTGGCCCTGGCCATAGCCTATATAACCCAGGGACTCGATCTGGGTATCGCGTATACCGGGGGAGGTATACACCGGGGTACTCAGGCGGAACTGGCCATTGCGTTGGCGTATCCTGCGGCACTGCCCTTACAAGGCCCGGAAGAACTGCCTTCTCCGGAAGACGAGGGTCTTTTGATCCTCGCGTTGCCTCGGACGTTTGGAGAAGAAAGCGCCTTAGACCGCTTTCTCTGGCAGCGGAATACCCATCAAGGGGTGGATATTGTGTTTTTGTATGAAGGAAGCTCCCGTGATGAGGCTGCAGAAACCGGTGCAGGTATTTACGGCCAGAAAAGCGGGGTTACGACCCGGTGTATCAGGATAGACCCCTAAGGCTGATCCTTAGTGCGCCGAGTGTTCAATGGACAGGAGGAAGTCCAGCACTGCCCGGTTGTTGGGCATAACCGCGCTGAAAGCAAGCTGGCCGGTATCGTAGCGGACGTTGACCGGTGGTATATAGTCGGGTCCTACGGCCCGGGCCACCTGGGCCGGAAAGCTGCCCTGTGCTTGCTCAAACCTGGCCCGCACCGCATCAATGTCAAGTTCCTGCTTGGCGAATAAGACCATCAGGTAATCGGTTCCGGTTACGTTGTCCAGTTCTATCCAGGCATATTCCCCCGGAAAAGCCACGGCGTTTTCACGGTAGTCCAGTACCGGGGATATGCCGTCCACTGTTTTGCAGTTCAAAGGCCCTGCCCGCAAAGTCATCGTCATAGCCCACCACGGTCATAGCGTGTCCGCCCCAGTTTACCGCCGGGTCTTCAACGGGTTGCCAGAGGTTTTTTCCGGTGATTTTCATAAAGGAGTCCGGCGTGTTCATGCCGATGATCACCGGCTTTCCCTTGGTGTATTTCCTGCTGTCCCGGTACATAGCAGGGGATACCCGAATAAAATCCGCGTTCCGCTCAAAGTCCGACATCCGGAGGACTCCCTCCTTTTGCATCAGGTCAAGGGCGTGGGAGATCACGGTTCCCCGCAGGCACAGGGGATCATCGGAAATTGATTTGTAGAGATACGCCGGGGAAAACACGCCGCCGCTGGTCTGGATGCGGTCATAGCGGTTCACGGTGATGGATTCCGACAGGGTTCTGGCGGCAAAGGCCGTGGCCCAGGCGGTGCAACTGCCGTACCGGCCCTGATCGCCGGGGAAAGGCGCGTAGTTTTTGAGCGAAACCGAGGCGGGCAGGCCGGTATACCCCCGGCTGAGTTGAACCGCCTTTTGGGGCAGGCGGTTGTAGATTTCCGGGTCCAGGTCCGCACCCCGGCTGTACTGTTGGGCGGCTGCGGGCAGGACAAGTAGACAGACCAACAGGGTCAGCAGTGTTTTTTTCAGCATACCATCTTATTTCCGGCGTTTTTAGTATACCCTGAATTTCCGCCTTTGGTAAATGGGTGGTGATCTACAAAGTATGATGAGGTAAAAATCGGTTAAAGACTAATGAACATAGTGCATTATACTACAATGAATTAGCGTTCCTTAGATTAGTACAAGGATTCTCCCATCATACTTTGTGGATTACCTCCAAAATAAGTTCTCCGAAATTTTTCAGCAGGGTATTCTTAAGAGTGGGATGATGTTTTAGATATTCATCTTTTTTTATGAGTTTGTTGATCTCTTCTTTTATTTCGGGTCTATCATATAACTCGGCAAAGTAATCATCTAAAAATCCTGCATTAAAGTGCTCGTATATTTTCACTTTAAGGTCGTTGTGGTCTTTTAAATATTCGCTTTCACTCAGTAATTTGTTGAGTTCCTCTTCTTTTTCAAACTCATAGCCAGAAAAATATTCATACATTATTTCCTTTTCCTGTGCCACATTTTCACCATTTAATTCTGCCAGATAATGCCAATCCTTATTAAGGCTACCGTGAGCATTGAAAAGGGCTTGTTCAAGTTTTCTACTCCTTAATCCGCTTGACGTGGTTTTACCAATCGCCGCCTCGTTAACTCGCACAATCTCCGCCATAATACCGCCGTTTTGGCGACTGTTTAAGTAATCGTAATTGACATACCATAACAACTCCTCGATGCTCCTGATCCCATCGGTAATGGTGTCCTTGGCTATCCCCAGTGTCCGGGCCGTTGCCCGCATCCCGCTCCCGTTGACTATCGAGAAAAATATGCGTGAGCGGATAGTTGGATCGCATGCATTGTATGTATAATACTCAACAAATGTCTTATGTCCACACTTTTCATTGCCGCACAGAAAGCGTTGTTTACCGTTCCGGGATGTCCCGTTCTTCTTTACATTATCGCTTCCGCAATGCGGACATTTTACCGGCGCTACTACCATTATAATCCCTCCCAGCCTTTGCTTTGATAACTATTGTATCATGGCCTTTATAGTATATCAACGCTTTTCGCCCACTACCGAAAATTGTGGGTCAAGTTTAGACCAATAAGCCGGGCAGCCCTGGGGTTGTCATCTAGGGTGATAAATTTTTTAAGCCAAATTTCAACCAGTATATCCTTCTTTGCTATAGGTACATCGTCGTGGTTGTGCTGTAGATACTGGATAAGCGCCAAGGTACCACGTTCAGCCTCGGATTTATTACGGGGGTAGCGATATATAGCCAAGGCATCGGGAAAATTCTTAAAACTCTTCCGATACCATTCGGTACATACTCGTTGAGGAAGTCCGGAACTGAGGGAAAGCGTCAGTTTGTAATTACAATTTTTCCGTTTTTCGATAATAAACGGTCTTGGTAGCCTTGGCATTTTGATTGTTTCCTTATTCATTACTCAAAATATTGATGTACGTTTTCTGTACACTTTTGCAAAATGAGGAAACAGGAAAAAATGCAACAATAATAATTCATTACTACATAAAGAATTATCTTAAAAGCGGCTGATGGGAGTCGAACCCACGTCACGAGCTTGGGAAGCTCGGGTAATACCGTTATACAACAGCCGCTTTAAGAAAACTATAACTTTATTCAGTATACTTAAAAAATTTTCTTTTGTCAATAGGCCGCATTGCCTAATTGTCAAGACGCAATAGAAATGTCCCCTATTTTAGCGCAATAGAAATGACCTCCCCCTTCAGGCGGCATGAGAGTCTGACTGGCCTTTTTTGGATATTTGGATCTCCTCAACGAGGAGCGCTTTCCCTTTCCACAGGATACTCAGACTTCCGTCCAGCCTGATTCGTACTACCACCTGGTCTTTGGGCCGGGGCAGTATCTTGTTGGTCCTGAGAATCTGAAACAGACGACACTCAAACCGAACCACATAATCATTGGTCACCTTCCGCTCATGTTCAAAACACAGGATCTCCCCCAGGTCCACCGTTCCTAACGGAACATGAGCATCCGCCGGGTCTGCCGCCGGCCGGGAAAACTTCCCGTTTATCGCAGGAAGGTAGGTTTCCTCAAGAAACCGGTTCGCCTCCCCTCTCGTTGAAATCCCCGCAAGCCGTAGTTCCTTTACCAGCCGATCCTGATCCAGGGCGTGGTTTCGTTCCACCCGCCCCTTCGCCTGGGGACTGTTGGCCACGATGACTTCCCCCCCAACTTCTCACCTGCCCTCCCAAAATGACTGTTCGGTTTGGTTATCCCCGCAAGCAGTTCAGCGTCCGTCAGTTCCCGGGTTAGAACAAAGGCATTCTTGTGGTCACAGTAGAGCGCCTGGGGTATTCCGTATCTCTTTATCCAGTAAGACAATACCTCCATCGCACTCGCCGTCCTCTCCTCTTCAGAGAATTGGGCATATCGGATATTGGTCGCATCGTCTATCATCGTCATCAGACAACAAGTCCCCCGCCGCCCTTCAAACCAGTCGTGATGGCTCCCGTCACATTGCAGCAGTTCCCCAAAACTCCCCCGCCGCTCCCGTCGGCTCCGGTATGTCCGCCTCCTCCGTTTCCCCTCCCACAACCCTTCGGCGAGCAGCCATCTCCTTAGCGTATCCTCACTGATCCGTATCCCTTCCACCTCCGCCAGTTTCTCCGCCGCAAAGGTCGGCCCGAAGTCCCCATACGCCTTGACCGCTTGTTCCCGGATCTCTTCTGCCGTCTTCCGGTTCGAGGGCTTCCCTGTATTCCCATGAATAAGGGCCCGGTCTCCCTCCCTCACATAGGAGGCATATATCCGCCGCCCCTGCCGGTAGCTCACTTTCAGTTCTTTTGCCGCTGCCCCTATGCTCAGTTTTCCCCGTTTCACCAGTTCCATCACTTTCCCTCTCAGCAATTCCTTTTGTCCCATTGGTAGTCTCCCGGCCATCTCGTCCTCCTCCCGCTATTCTACCAAAGGGGACATTTCTATTGCGTTTACTTAAAGAGGACATTATCATTGCGGTGTAACATAGGTCGCATTGCCTAATCAGCAATTCCGAATTCAACCGTCCGGGACAATACCGGAGACCGTCAGGAACAGGTCATGCCAGTCTTTATGGAAGTAGCGGGCGGTTTCCTAGCGCAATGCCCAGAAGAAATCCTCCTTCCTGCCGAATAACCCATACGCCTTTCGGTATTCATCCTCCGCCAACACCTGGATTCCGTGAAACAGAAACG
>JAISBK010000071.1 GCA_031266255.1 Treponema sp. | reverse complement strand
AGGTACCAAAGGGGCAATGAGGATCGAGTGTAAATGGCAGCAGTCTTCAGGGAGTGTGGATGAGAAATTTCCCTATCTCTATCTGAATTGTATTGAGGCTATGCCGGAAAAACAGATTATGATTGTGGTGGATGGTAACGGTGCCCGAAGCGGCGCGGTATCTTGGCTGAAAGATGCGGTCAAGTATAAGAAATATACCACCGGAGCAAACAAAGATAAGGAAATTATGGTGTTTTCCCTCATGGAATTTATACAATGGGCAAACAGCACCTTCCGTTGAAAGGATAGTATGATCGGCATGAAAGAAAAAATAGATATACGAAGTGATACGGTAACCAAACCTACTGAACAGATGCGCCAAGCTATGGCCGCCGCAGCAGTGGGTGATGATGTGTATGGAGATGATCCGACCGTACAGGAGCTTGAGTCCTTGGGAGCGGAACTGATGGGGAAAGAGGCTGCGGTTTTTGTGCCTTCCGGGACTTTTGGAAACCAATTAGCCCTCTTTACCTGGTGTCAGCGGGGGACCGAGGTGATCCTGGGGGAGGAATGTCATATCCTCCAGCATGAAGCTGGGGCCGCGGCGATCATTGCAGGGGTGCAGACAAGACCCGTGGCCGCTCCTGAAGGAGCGCTCAACCCGGACCAGATCCGCAGGCGGCTGCGGAAACGGGAGCTGCACGAGCCGGCAAGTTCCTTGATTTGTCTTGAGAACGCTCATTCCCTGGGCAGAGTAGTACCCTTAGCTGCTATGGACGCGGTGCGGGCCTTAGCAGATGCCTGGGGAATTCCGGTTCACCTGGATGGGGCCCGGATTTTCAATGCCGGGGTTTGTCTTGAGATAGACGCAAAAACCATCGCAGCCCGGGCAGATTCAGTGATGTTCTGCTTATCGAAGGGACTCTGCGCTCCGGTGGGTTCCCTCTTGGCAGGATCGAAGGACTTTGTGGCAGAAGCCCGGATGAAGCGAAAGATTTTAGGCGGGGCTATGCGTCAGACAGGCATCTTGGCTGCCGCAGGGATCATCGCGCTCAAAGAGCAGACAAAAACCCTCTCCAAGGATCATGAACGGGCCAAGAGGCTGGCTCAAGGACTGGCAGCCATACCAGGCATCTGCATCAATCCCCAAGAAACAGATATCAACCTGGTTTTTTTCTCCTTTTCCCCTGCCCAGGATCCCGCGGTGGCCGCCCGGATCCATGCTTTTTTTGCTGAACAGGACATTCTCATCAATCCTCCTTCAGAAGGGGTATTCCGGTTTGTTACCCATTACTGGATAGGAGACCAGGACCTGGAGCGTATCCTCGCGGTTTCCAGATCTGCATTTCTAGGAAAAACAGGGGAGGCATCATGAGTTATGAAGCGCGTAGGTACCAACTCTACCAGTTAATGGCTGAAGAGCGGATTAGACTGCTTATGTTTGAGCATACCGAAGCCCGGCAGGATTCTGCGATTCGGTGGCTGACCGGGCATCCGGGGGATGGACTTCTGTTCCTGGGTTTTGACCGTCAAGGGAAAGGGTATGCTCTGTTGGTTCCCTGGGATATCAATATAGCCCTGATCTATGCCGAAGTGGATAGTCTCGTCTCCTATACTGAATTTGATCGGCAGCCGCTCAAGGCCATCCAGGGCGCAGCAGCCTATTTCAATATTCCTTTTGGCAGTAAAATTGAAATTCCTCCGGTTACTCCTTATCCGCTTTTTCTCCACTATGTGGAGTCCCTCATTGATTTTGAGGTCTTATGCCGGAATGGAGGGATCCATCGGGAAGTGGAGTCCTTCAGGGCAGTCAAAGACCTGGCGGAGATTGCAATTTACCAAACCCTCTCAGCCATCACCAATGACCTCATGGATATACTGGAACAGCGGATCCGTTCCGGTGAACTGAATACCGAAGAGGCGGTAGTGCTCTTCATTGAAGCAGAATGTCGGAAGCGGGGTTGTGAAGGTACGGGTTTTGAGACACTGGCAGCAGGTCCACAGCGGAGTTTCGGTATTCATCCTTTTCCCGCGTATACGAGTGGGGACTTTGCCACGGCGGGACTTTCCATTCTGGATTTTGGGCTCAGGTATGCAGGTTATACCAGCGATGTTACCTTGACCTTTGTCCGCCCCCCCCTTTCACGGGCTCAAGAAAAGATGCTCACCCTCACCGAGCGGGCCTATCGGTTGGCCTTGGCCATGATAGGGGAAGGGGTAGCTACCAAGACGATAGCCGCAGCAGTGGGTGCCTTTTTCAACAATGCCAAAAAGAGTATGCCCCATGCTTTGGGTCATGGCATTGGACTTGAGGCCCATGAGTCACCGGCACTCAGTAACCGGACGGACAACAGCTGGGTACTGAAACCTGGTATGATCTTTACCCTAGAACCGGGACTCTATGACCCTACCCACGGGGGCTGCCGTCTGGAAAACGATATACTGCTCACCCCCGAGGGGCTTGAAGTATTGACCAATGCGCGCATTATCCGGTTGTAAGGTCAAAGGTTTCCCCTAACCGGAACGCGGCGCAGGGGCGGAGCGGTTTTCATCCGTAAAAAGACAATGCCTTTGATTACCAAAAGAAGAATCAGGAATATCCGCAGATGGAGGGAATGGGTCAGGATAATGATCGGGGTAATGAGGGCGCAGGCAAAGAGGTAAATGGAAATTTTCTCCCGGGCCGTCAAGCCTTCGCCGCGGATCCGCTCGATCCGGGGACCAAAAAAGCGGTTGGCCATGACCCACCGATAAAGCCGCGTGGAGCCTTTCATGAAGCAGAAGGACGCGGCCAGCAAAAACGGCGTGGCGGGCAGCACGGGAAGGATAATGCCCGCAACCCCCAGGGCAAGGAACACAAAGCCTGCCGCAACGAACAATAGTTTTGAAAGAATCATACTGCCTCCAATAATTAATACCGCCCGTCATTCGGGGAACGGCGGGCGGTATCGTCTGATCTACCTACAGAAGCGGTTTTTAGTCCGCGCTATTCCCCGCTTTTGTAAGAATAATCGAAATCCATTACGAAACTTTTACTGTCCTTAGAGAACGTTTTCGGCTGGAATTGAGCGAAACCGCCCTCAGCAGTTTTTATGACATAGGTATTATCCGGCACCGAATAGGTGGGGGGCATCCCTGACATACTGTACCAGCCATAGCCGATGGTGTCAATTTCCCCGCTCAATCCGGCGTCGCTGAGTTCCGTGACCGGGACCTCGCCTATCGATTTTCCGGTCACCAATTTGGCTCCTACACTTTTATAGGTGTTGAGGAGTACGGATGAACGGCTTGCCATGGGCATTTGAGTGGATACGGTGGTTCCGTCCGTGCTTTGGAGTTCGTTGGTCCTGGTTGCCAGGATGTCCCAGTTTGTGGCGGGGGGAACTGCTGTCCCGCCCCCTGTCCACGCAGTTCCATTATTGAGTACCCGGGGGCCGCCTGTTCCTACCAGCTTGAAGTAGAGCCAGCCATAGCCGTTGGTTAAGCCCGTTATCGCCGCTTGTATTTCCGTTTTATTGGTTTCTCCGGCAGCCAGACCGGGGACTACCGTTGCCACATATTGCGGCCCTCCCGTATAGCCGCCGGCGCCCGGCATCCTCATGCTAAAGACAACTTTAAAATATGCAGGTGTGCCGGTGTACTGGACTTTTATCAGGTACACCTTTGATGCTGCCGTATCCAGATCTGCAAGAGGATTTTCCGCGGTTTGATAACCATACAAGGGCGTTCCCGTCTTAAAGGTGTATTCCTTAACCGAATCCTCTTGCCCGCTAAAGTCTGCGGTAAGGTCGTCCCTGCCGGTATTGTACACCCAAACCCCGGAACCATAACTACCGCTGTTGGCAATGATATTGCCACCGGCGTTAATGGCAATGTCAAAGAAATCGTGGGGCAGTTCCGTCACGGTCCCGGTGGAAAAGTCAAAGAACACCGCATTGTTCGCGCCGGCGTAGTCCACGTTGAGGGTTGCCGAGGAATACGTTTCGTCTTCTTCCTCCTCTTCGCCATTGGCCGGAGGATTTGTTCCCGATCCCTTGTATGCAAAGGAAAAATCCATGACAAAGGATTCGTTTTTGGGGCCATAAAAGGTTTCCGGCTGAAATTTTACGAACTGACCTTCCACGGTTTTTATGATATACGTGTTCTTTGCCACAGAAAAGGTGGGGGGCATACCCGCCATGCTGTACCAGCCGTAGCCGATTGCGTCAATTTCCCCGCTTAATCCGGTGTCGTTGAGATCCGTGTCCGAAACTTCGTTTAACAGTTTTCCTGTTGCCACTTTTGCCGCTACCTTCTTATAGGTGTTGAGGAGCACGGACGAGCGGCTTGCCACGGGCATTTGGGTGGATTGGGTGTTTCCGCCGTCTTCGCTTTGCAGCTCGTCGGTTCTGGTGGCCAGGATGTCCCAGTTTGCGGCGGTGGGAACAGCGGTCCCGCCGTCTAGCCATGTGGTTCCGTTGTTCAGTACCCGGGGGCCGCCTGTTCCTGCCAGCTTAAAGTAGAGCCAGCCAAAGCCGTTACTTAAGCCCGTTATCGCCGCTTTTATTTCCGTTTTATCGGTTTCTCCTGCAGCCAGACCGGGGACTACCGTCATATTGTACGACTGCGTCTGCCCCATGGTCATGCCAAAAACAACTTTGAAATATACCGCCGTGTCGCTGGTTTTGTATTGGACTTTTATCAGGCATACCTTTGAGGCCGTCATCTCCAGCTTTCCCAGAGGGTTTACCTCGCTCTGATGTTCGTAGAGCTTCGTTCCCGTCTTAAAGGTGTATCCCGTAACCTTATCCTCTTGCCCGCTAAAGTCTGCGGTAATGTCATCGCTGTCGGTCTTGTACACCCAGATACCGGACCCGTAACTGCCGCTGTTGGCGATGATGTTGCCGCCGGCATCAATGGCAATGTCAAAGAAATCGTGGGGCAGTACGGTTCTGTTCCCGGTGGAAAAGTC
>JAISBK010000036.1 GCA_031266255.1 Treponema sp. | reverse complement strand
TATGGTTAAATGATGCGCCTAACGGTTCCCTCCTGGGTGATTCCTGGAACCTACCTGGAAAATCTCACCTTTCTCTGCAGGCAGCCTGCAATTGAGGGGGTGGAGCTGCTTTTCTTTCTGTATGATAGCGAGATACAAGCGCTGCTTCAACAGGAATGGGAGGGCATCTGGAAATTACGAAGTCGCTTTCGTTTTACTGCTCACCTGCCTGAACCCCTACTGGGTGTGCATGAGGAACTGGTGGAACAGATCCTTCCGCTTGTCCAGCATTGCATCTTCCATCCAGGGCTTCCCGAAGATGCGCCGGTCCTGGCTGGGCTTATCGCATCCTGGAGAAGCCGATTTGCCTGGGGCAAGGACTCCTTCTTGGTGGAGAATACCCGTTCCCATAGGTTTGAGGCACTCCTCGAGTATCTTCCCGACGAGACGGGGATTTGCATGGATACCGGGCATCTGCTCATGGAGGGAACAACGCCGGGGGCTTTTTATAGACGCTTTGGCGAGCGGATCCGGGAGATCCATCTTCATGGGCTTGATCCTGAGGGAGCCCGGAGTGATGGGAGACTTCCGGATCATCGTCCGCTGCACCCTGAGGAGCCTTGGTTTCAGGAACTGGTTCCGATATTGGCAGAGTTTACCGGGACGGTTAATCTTGAAGTTTTTTCTTGGGAAGAGGTCCTTGAGAGCATTGCGGCCTTGCACGGAGTAGGCTTGCTATAAAGGCAGCGAGGCGCACTGAGGGACTGTAACTATTATAAAAAAAAGATATTATTATATAAGGGAACAATCACCGGTTCTTCGATTGAATCACAGGAGCAATTCTTTCTATTTTTTCTATTAATTAGGAGACTATACGTATGAATCTGGTACAAAAATTATCATCTAAAAATCTTTTCGTTTTTAATTTGGTACTTATCGGGGTTATCTTCGGGTTTTCTCTCGCTTTCCTTTCATTTTCATGTTCAACCCCCAATGCTAAAAAAACCGCCCAGGCACAAGAAGGTCCGGTAGTCATCCCCCGGGATGCGCTGCAGGTAGCCGAAGGACTGCAAAGTGCCTTTAGTGCAGTGGCAAATAAGGTCCTCCCTTCGGTGGTTGAGCTTAAAACCGTTTCTATCCGGCGGCAGCAGATCCCCAATTTTAACGGGATCCCTTGGGAATTTTTCTTTGGGCCCCGGGACGGCAATCCTGATGGACAGGAACGGGAATACCGATCCCAGGGACTTGGTTCTGGGATCATCGTCCGTAAGAATCAGGATACCTATTATGTGTTGACCAATAACCATGTGGTAGGGGATGTCAATGAAATCGTGGTAGTTACTAACGACGACCGGGAATATCAGGCGGTCTTGGTAGGTAAGGATGAGCGCAGAGACCTCGCGATGGTGTCTTTTAAGACTAATGATGTCCATCCCCTGGCAGAATTGGGAGATTCTGATGCGGTTAAGGTAGGGGACTGGGCCATCGCGGTGGGAAATCCCTTGGGGTTCATGTCATCGGTAACTATGGGTATTGTGAGCGCGGTAGGCCGTACCGGAGGGCCAGGGAATAATATCAATGATTTCATCCAGACCGATGCCTCAATTAATCAGGGCAATTCCGGAGGGGCCTTGGTGAATATCCGGGGACAGGTCATCGGCATCAATACCTGGATAGCCAGCAATAGTTCCGGGGGTGGTTCTGTAGGACTCGGTTTTGCGATTCCCATCAATAACGCCAAGCGTTCTATTGATGAGTTCATCAGTTCCGGGGAGATCCGGTATGGCTGGTTGGGGGTTTCCCTGACTGATCCTGACCGTGAAATGATGCAAGCCTTAAAGATCGAGGGAAAACGGGGAGCCTTGGCAACCCAGGTATTCTTGGGGTCTCCTGCGGATAAAGGGGGTATACGGCCTGGGGACTTCATCACCCATGTTAATGGCAAAGAAGCCCGGGGGATGAACCCGCTGACCATGATGGTAGGGGACCTTAAACCTGGGGAACAGGTCCAATTCACGATTATCCGGGACGGGGTATCCCAGAATTTCCAGGTGCGTATTGAAGCACGGACCGATACCGTGGCTGCGGATAATAAAAAGCTCTGGCCTGGGTTGTTTATCGTCCCCTTAACCGATGCAATCAGGGATAGCTTAAACCTCGATAGGAATGCCCAGGGCCTGTATGTGGCCCAGGTTATGCCTGAGACTCCTGCGGCTATTATCGGTTTACAGCGAGGGGATAGGATCACGGGCATTAACGGGGAGACGGTGCGGGATCTAGCCGCCTTCTATAAGAGCTTACGGGAAAAAACCGACAGGGAACTGTGGTTTAACTTCATCCGGGGAGATGCTGCCCTGGAAACGCTGAAGTTTAAGCGGTAAGGGAGCTGGAATATGGCGGTCTTAGTACTCATGCAGGGTGATATTACCCGTTTAGCGGTGGACGCCATTGTCAATGCCGCCAACTCAAGCCTTTTGGGGGGTGGTGGTGTGGACGGGGCTATTCACCGGGCTGCAGGGCCTGCATTATTAGAGGAATGTCGCGGTATCGCCGCGGCACGAAGAAACCAGCCCGGAGGCGCCTGTCCTACGGGAGAAGCGGTGATCACCGGCCCCGGGCGGCTCTCTTGCAAAAGGGTGATCCACACGGTGGGCCCTGTCTGGCATGGAGGCGCCCAGGGTGAACCGAAACTGCTGGCAGCCTGTTACCGGAACAGTCTCCTCTTGGCCGAGGAAGCAGGACTTACGAGCATCGCCTTTCCCAATATCAGTACGGGGGTCTATGGATACCCCAAAGCTGACGCCGCAGCCATTGCCGTTCAGACGGTCAAGGCAAGCCTTCCTGAAACTCCAGGGATTAAGCAGGTTATGTTTGTCTGTTATGACCAAGAAAATTATGGGATATATAAAGAATTTACCGGCCTCTGGTAAGTTTCTTGGTATCCGTTGCTAGGGGTTTGTTATCAGGGCTTCCAGTTTTTCCTTTACAGCAAGGGGAAGCCTTAGGGTCTTGAGCCGGGATGTTTTTCCGGAACACAGGATCACCTCTTTCCGGGGACAGCCTAGGCGTTTTGCCAAGAATGAACACAGTTCGGCGTTGGCCTTGCCCTGGTCCGGGGCAGCGGCAATCTTGACCCGCAGTCGGCCTGCGCTGAGGCTGAGTATCTGGGATTGAGACGCCCCGGGTAGGGCCTTAATAGCCAGGTACAGCTGGTCCCCGGAAACCCGGATACAAGATTCCATAGCCCTATTAGTACGCTCCGAAAGGGATAATCTCTTTGATTTCCACTCTAAACCGGGTACTAGCAGCCCATTGTCCTGCATCCATCCAATAGGTAGGAAAACCAGCCAAACCAATATACCCTCGCACTTCCTTAGGACGGTTACGTTCACTCCCCCGGAGCATCGTCCGTACTGCTACCCGCGCCGCATCCTCTAACGCGGCTTTTTTAATGGAGAGCCAGTCCCCTACTTCTACCGGATCCCCGAGCGGCCCGTGCCCTATGGCCTGGGCAGTCTGTACCTTACCGGACTTCCAGACTCCCATACGCCGCTTCTGGGCTTCATTGAGCCGGTAATCGGTCCAGAGGTACAGACGCATATCCCGAACCTGAGCATCGGTAACATAAAGCCCTGGATCTCCAAAAGGGATGGTTCCCAAGGGTGAAAGTTCAAACCCTTCGGCTATCCCTCGGGCCTTTTCACCAATCGCATACTCAAAAGACCAGCCGTAAATCATGGCGGCATAAAACAGGGCCGACTCTTCCAATGCCCTCCGGTACGCGGATTCGGTGTCCAGAGGATAGACCTGATCCACATACTCACCGTACACCGGTTCCAGATCAACCCGTACCTCTCCCCGTAACACCTCTTGAGCAAACAGATTACCCGCGCTGAACAACAGGATAATAAGGGCATAGCTCAATAACCTACGCACGGGTATATCCTGAGTTTAACGCCGGATCAGGGAATTCCAGGGATTTTCACCGAAACGGATAAGAAAATATATCCAGCCAAAGGCAAATCCCGCCAGGTGCGTAAGATGAGCTACTCCTCTCCCTATGCCGGTAACCGATGAAAAGATCTCGATAGCCGTAAATCCCAGAACCATGATAGGCGCCCGGAGCGGTAATATGCCCCAGATGAAAATCACCGCATTGGGAAACAAGGTAGCATAGGCCAACTGGACCGCAAATATGGCTCCTGAGGCGCCCAACAGAAAAACTCCATACGCGCCGGTAAACCAGTACACCAAAAATGAAAATATCCCTGCCAACATGCCGGTAAGCAGGTAATACAGCAGAAATTCTCGACTCCCTATATGGCGTTCTACTTGGGTACCGAACAGAAACAAGGCAAGCATATTAAAAAGAAGGTGGCTGAAGTTCCCATGGGCAAACATATAGGACACAAACTGCCATACCCATCCGTTTAACACAGCCCCCGGGTTAAGCGCCGCATAGTATTTCACCGGCGGGTATACCTGCTCCAGTAAAAACACCCCTATATTGAGTCCGATGAGGATTAGCGCCACATTATCATTCCGATACCGAAAGGGACGGCGAAATAAGTTCATATTATCATAATACCATTCTGAGGGAGTCGGGTCAATTATTTTGCAAGACAAGGCTCTTTCAAAGAGGATAAACAGCGCGCCTCTTTTGTAGTATAGTCTGAGGCGAGGAGTAATGCGTAATGTTAGCTCATATAGATAATGGGATCGTCATCGATCATATTAAGGCCGGGCAGGGTATCAGAATTTTCAACTGGCTCGGCCTGGATAAAACCCCCCATACCGTGGCTTTTGTGGTGAATGCCAGCTCGTGTCAAATGGATAAAAAGGACATGATTAAAATTAATAATACCATGGACATCAACTTTGATATTCTGGGACTTATTGACCCCAACATTACGGTGAATATCATCAAAGATGCAAAAATCAGCGAAAAAATCAAACTCTTTCTCCCAGAACGGGTGGAAAATGTGCTCATCTGTAAAAACCCCCGGTGTATTACCTCAACCGAGACCTACATCCACCATGTCTTTCACTTAGAAAACCCAGATCTTCGCACGTATCGCTGTGAATACTGTGATGAAATTCGTTCCACAGGGGACTTCCGGTGAGTCTTTCTCCAAGGCTGCTGCTGCGGGACTTTCATCTGGTTGATGAAACCACGGATATGCCGGGTTCGGTCTTGATCCAAGGGGGCCTCATCCTGGATGTATTCCCTCAGGGCGCTAGGCTCCCGGAAACCCGGCTTCCCCTGGATCGGACTATCCACGGAGGGGGCACCCTGGTGCTCATGCCTGCATTGGTGGACCTCCATGCCCATTTCCGGGATCCCGGATACCCTGACAAAGAGACCCTCGAATCTGCATCCCTGGCCGCGGTAGCCGGAGGATACGGGACCGTGGTTTGCATGGCCAACACCAATCCGGTGATTGATACCCCAGCAGCAGCCCTGGCCCTCAAGAACCGTTCCAATGCCCTTGGTCTTATTGACCTGTACCCGGCCCTCGCGCTGACCCGGGGCATGGAAGGGGAGGCCCTTTCGGACATGAGCCTCCTTAAAAGCCCGGTACGAGAGCTAGAACCCTGGGTCAGACTGCTTTCTGAAGACGGCAAGGATCTGGGTTCCGATGAGCTGCTGTTCAAAGCCTTTAAGGAAGCCCGCTGCTTGGAAATCCCCGTATCCTGTCACTGCGATGCAGGGGGGCCTGAGGTGGAAGTGGCAAAGGCTGCAGGAAGCCCTCGGGAACTGTGGAGCCGCCTTGCAGAGAACCACGCTACCCAACGGGTCATTGAACTGGGCAAACAAGCGCAAGGGGATGTGCATATTGCCCATGTATCCACCAAAGAAGCGGTTGAACTCATCAGGAAGGTTAAAGCAAGCCTACAGGGAACTAGGGCTCTCGAGGGCTTCACCCTTACCGCAGAGGCAACGCCCCATCACCTATGCCTGACCCAAGAGAACGCCCATACCCTGGGGGCTGAAACTTGGGGCAGGGTGAATCCCCCGCTCAGAACCGAAGCGGATAGGCAGGCCCTGATCGAGGCGCTTCTGGATGGAACCATTGACGCCATTGCTACCGATCATGCCCCCCATACGGTAGCAGACAAACTCAAAGGCTCGCCAGGCTTTACCGGCCTTGAGACCAGTCTTGCCTTAGGCCTTACCGAACTCGTTCAACAGAACCGGCTCACCTTATCCCGGCTCTCTTCTCTTATGAGTGCAGCCCCAGCCCGCATCCTGGGACTTACGGATCGGGGCTGCATTGCCCCTCAACTCCGGGGGGATCTCATTGTGGTGGATACCGAGGCGATCTGGCAGGTAAATCCCCGGCTCTTCAAGTCCCGGGGCAAGAACTCACCCTTTACCGGTTTGGTCTGTACAGGACAAGTACTCATGACCATCCATCAGGGCAGGATCGTCTTTGAATCCCGGTAAATCCTGCTCTCTTAAGGGAAGTCCTGCTTGTAAGCCCCCCTTGCATCCGCTATAGTACAGGAATAAATCGAATATGAACCAAGACAGCATCGTACATATTACCAGCGCAGCTTCTTCTCCGGTCTATGAACTCTATCAATGGGGACTTGAGCTCATAAAAACCATTCAAACCATAGAACATCCGTTCCTCACCGCAGCCATGCAGATCCTGACTGAGGGGGGCAGCCCTTACTTTTACCTACCGGTTATCCTTTTGGTGTTCTGGTGTGTTGATGAAAAGCAGGGCATGCGTCTGGGAATGCTTATCCTGGTGTCCACCTGGGTGAACGGAACCTGCAAAACCCTCTTAAAACAGCCCCGGCCCTATACCCTGGATCCTTCGGTAGGGCGGGGCTTTGAATCCACCTATGGTATTCCTTCAGGTCATGCTCAAATGTCCCTGAGCTTCTGGGTTCCTCTGGCTGCATGGATCAGGAAGACCGCGGTATGGATCGGTGCGATCCTCATCATCTTGTGCATCAGTTTCACGCGACTCTACCTGGGGCTTCATTTCCCGACGGATATACTGGGAGCCTGGCTTGTAGGGGGCGGTATCCTTGGGCTTTATTACCTAGTCCAAGGACCTATAGAAAAAGCCCTTGCCCTCGGGGGAACCCGGTCGCAGATGATAAGCGTCGCCCTGATTGCCCTGACTATGAATGCTCTGGGTACGGATCCGCGCCTAGGCGGCATCTTCCTGGGTTTCGGCACGGGCTACAGCTTGATGTTAAGCCGTTTTCCCTTCTCAGCTCAGGCACCGATTCGCGGTAAGAAACCAGGGCTTCTGGTTCTGGCTGTGCGGTATGGGTTGGGAATCGCGGGAATCGTCCTCATCTATCAGGGGCTGGGGCTTATATTGTCCTGGGCCTTGTATGAACTTGGCCGGTTTCTGCACTACGGTGCTCTGGGTTTCTGGACGTCCGCAGGCGCGCCCTGGCTTTTTCTCCACCTCGGTCTTGGGGCAGGGGCTACGGGTGCTGGGGATACAGACGGGGAAACCAACGGGGTTTGATGCCTGGAAACGGTTTATGGGGAAATCCTCATCCAAGTTGATGATCCCGCGTCAAAACAGCTTTTTCCTGAAGGAACCGCAGTTTCCATTGACTTTAGCCTTGACCGGATACGGCTCTTGCGAGGATAAGCCCCTGCTGCAAAGCCTTCCGGTTAATCATAGAACGATTGCAAAAGCCCGCTTGACGTATGAATGGCTTTCCTGTATATATAAGCGTGTTGTAGAGGTGGCGTCAAAACTCGGGCGGGTTTTGAAAGAGGCTCTATAATACCATTAAGGTATTCCTTGCTGTATTTTTTACGGAGGTTCATCATGAATAATACATTGGATATTATCAAAAAAAGGCGCAGCGTACGCAACTTTAAGCCGGAGCAAATTGCTGATTCAGAAATTGCCTCTATTATAGAAGCCGGTATGTATGCGCCATCTGGCAGAGGGGATCAGTCATGGTATTTTACCGTTGTGCAAAACACCGAATTGTTGCATGAAATCTCAGAAGCAGTAAAACGTATTTACGCATCCTTGGACAATCCGTTTCTGCAAAGTCAGGGTAAAAACGAAAAATACCATTTATTTTATCATGCACCAACGGTCATCATCGTTTCCGGCAACAAAGAGGCCGTGCTTCCCGAACTTGATTGCGCGGTCTGTGTTCAGAATATACTTCTTGCCGCTGAATCATTGGATATCGGATCATGCTGGATTAGCGGGATTGATCTGCTTGCGGCTACTGAGGAAGGGCGTCCGATTATAAAAAAACTAACCATCCCGGATGCGTATAAACCGTATTTTTCAGTGGCATTAGGTTTCAAAAAAAACGAAAACCCCAAAGCTGCGCCGCGAAAGGACAATAATATACATTTTATAAAGTAGTATACCTTATCGTTTTTAACGTAACACAAAACCGCCTCGCCATTCTTGACGAGGCGTTCCGTATAAGTAATTATCGTTACCAGGATTTTTTTATGACTAGATAATTCCAACCTTTAGTATACTGGTATTCCACACTATCCATGATACGCTTTGTCATCAATATCCCAAGCCCCCCTATGTGCCGTTCCTCGATGGGTACGGTGATATCCGGATCTTGATGTTTCAGAGGATTGTATGGTTTACCCTGGTCGGCAAAGACAATGATAACCGTTGGCTGCTTGGAAGTCGGGTCCATCTTACACTCGATCCGTACCACTCCTGGTTCTCCTACAGGATAGGCATAATGAACTATATTGACAAAAATTTCCTCTGCTGCAATTTCGATATACTGTACTATTTTACGGGGACACGCGGTTTTTTCTACTATACTACGAATAAAATCAAGGACTTTTTCTAATTGAGTAATCTCCGCGGGGAGAGTAATAACTTGCATCCCTGTACTTGTTGCCATACGCACAATCTCCTCGATAAATAATAGACTTGTTCGGAAACTTCAATTTCCGAACAGGCCTAATCAATGACCTACCACACGTAACTACTATCTTTGACTACAGTCTTATCTCTAATGATAAGTTCTTCTGTTGTAGATCTGCTTGAAGCCACAAGAAAACACGGAACCCTTCTTTGGACATATAGGTCAGATGACTAAAATCGAGGATTACCTTCGTAACATTCGATCCCAGTTGCTTTATTTCCTCCTGCAAGACCGCAATAGTTTTCTTATCTAGAGATCCGACAAATGACAACAGATATTCAGTTTCCCCAACATTTTTTTTCAGGATTATTTTCTCTTCCTGAATAAACATTCCGGTGAGCCCTGCATCCTCAATCATAGCCTGCACCGGTTCACTGATATGCTGCAACACCAAACTTCTATTTTTATTGGTCATGCTTTTTTGTATAGCCAATAAGACCTCAAATCCACTGCCGGATATACTGCTCAACTGACTGCAATCCAGATAGATCGTGGTAAATTCATTTTCCACTTGATACAGTTCTTTCTCAAGCAGTGGAGCGGTTTCATCATCTATTTTTCCGGCAAGAGCCAAGGTTAGTTTGGTCTTAGTGGCCTCCTTTCGTATGAGTACCATTTTTTCTTCCTGAGTCAACAGGCCTACAAGACCGGTCATCTCAAATATCGATTCAAGCGATTGGTTTATGTTTTTGATAAACATTTTTCCCTGGCGTTCTTTCATGAGTTTCTGGATCTGCAATAATACCCGTAGTCCTGAACTAGATATGTAAGTTACCCTTGCAAAATCAAGCACTACTACCTTGATGTCTCTGTCCAAACGCCATACTTTTCTTTCCAACCCAGGAGCGCTTAGCGTATCTAAACGTCCTTCAGGGGATAGAATTACTTTTGTAAGTAGTTTCTCTGTATCTATAAACATGTGTCTTCTTTACCTCCATTCTAGTTTTGAAACTGGATCACCTATCTAGGTGAATTTTCTACATTCGAGCATCAGCATGGTGATGTCATCTGCCTGTTCAGCGCCATCTGCAAAGACCTCGATTTCATGCAACATATCCTGAATATAGTCATAGATCGTGTTGTTTTTTGCTATACCTGCATTGAGTACATCAAGAATACGCGGAGAACCAAATTGCTCGTCCTTGGTATTCATGGCTTCGTTCACCCCATCGGTGTATAAAAAGATCATATCATCTTCTACAAGGCTTACCTCCATCATCTTAAAACGTATATTTTCCATGGCGCCTAATATGATACCCGGCTTTGTAGCAAGCCAGGTGAACTTGTCTTGTGCATGCTTGATTACCGGAGGATTATGTCCTGCATTAACATAGGTAAACTTTCCCGTGTTGGTTTCCAGTAAACCAATAAACGCGGTAACAAACATACTGGTATCGTTATTTTCGCATAATTGATTGTTCACCGCATAGAAAACTTCATTCAAGGGCTTATCCATTTGCGCGTGATTCTTAATCAAGGTTTTTGCAATAACCATGAACAACGCTGCAGGTACTCCCTTACCTGACACATCCGCTATGACTACTGCAAGCTTGTTCTTATCCACAATGAAGAAGTCGTAGAAGTCTCCTCCCACTTCTTTAGCGGGGTGCATCTCTGCGTAAACATCGAAATCCTGGCGTTCTGGAAAAGGAGGGAAAATACAGGGCAGCATACTGGCTTGTATCTTGGTGGCTACATTCAATTCTGTACTGATTCGTTCTTTTTCAGCGGTAACGTACTGGATATTGTCGATCATCTGGTTAAAGGTATCTGCGAGAGTCTCAAGTTCATCCCCGGTCTTAACCTCAAGGCGTTGATTGAAATCGCCGGCGCTGATAGCGTAGGTTCCGTTGCTCAAGGAAATAATAGGCGCAGTGAGGCTGTTGGATAAACGGAGGGCCAGGAAAATACTTATGAGAACAGCGAGCAAGTTAACTGCCAATACGATCAAACAGGTCAGTAAAATAGTACGATCAATCTGGGTAATTTTACTCTTGGTAAGCTGTATAATACCTTGTTCTATAAGCCGGGCAGGGGTGATGATCTCTTCAACTGGAACCACAACGCCGATACTCCAGTTAACAGAAGTAAGAGGGTGATAGGCGACATAAACCGCTACTCCATTCATTTCAAGTTCCATAAGCCCCTTTTCCCGGCTTATCATCCCCTGGGCCAGTTCCCTGAGACCAGGGTTATTACTGTGCAGATAATCCTCACCCACGATAGCGCCATTCTCATCAGTACGGATATCGGTCATCTTGGGACTCATGATCACCTGACCTTTCTCGTTATTAAGCAGGAAGGC
>JAISBK010000209.1 GCA_031266255.1 Treponema sp. | reverse complement strand
TTGGTGCCAAACGCCAAGGTCCAGGAGAGAGACAAGGAGATGGATGGTATACGGGTTCTGTGGTTAAACGATATAGAATGGGGGGGGGGGGGGGGTAATGGGCATGACGTCTACACACCCGTATTGCGGGGAGCGCTTAGTCTGGCAGGCGCCTGGGTTATACGTCAGCATTATTCTCAACCTCCTCCAGCGGGCCGCCTGGATGGGACGCGGTTTCCCGGCCCAATCCGCAACAAGCGCCTGATCTTTGCCGGGCCGCCAGCCCAGACTTCACTATATCCATTTAAGTATATGCTGGTATACTTTGTCAAGAAAAATTTTCAAAATAATATAATGATTTATAATGATATTTTATTAATGCCATATTGATATACTAAGATATAACATTATATGCTGAGGCTGTTCCAAAGCTATAATAACACCATAAAGCTCCCCCGCGAACCGGTGAGTGGGTTCTTGGGTATGAATCCCTTCGCTGCGAATCTAGGACATTTCTATTGAACGCACTATAGGACATTTTCACTGATTTTTAACAGAGAAATTTTCAAGCCCTCAAAACGAGTGTACGAAAGGGACTTAACGTCTAAACAGGGTTTCTATGGCGGAACAGGCTTTGTCTGCGGCGCAGATGATCCACCCTTCCCGGTATACCGGAGGGTGCAGCAAGGTGTAGGGCCACATGTGGGTGCGAATCAGAGAGTATTCTTTGTCCGACACCTGAAAATAGGTTCGGGCGTTTTCCGCGGCGGTTACCGGATGGGTCCACCCGTGCAGAGACCACATCTTCTCAGGCACATGCCAGTCGTACAGGAAAAAGTCGTGCAATAATGCCGCCCTGACCAGGCTTCTTAGGTCTAAACCCGGTATACCCTCAGCCATCCTGAAACTCATCCGGGCCACCGAAAGACTATGGGCATACACGGATATCCTGCCATGCTGCATAAAACACCGGCATTGGGCAAACACCGCATTTTCAAGAATGTCCTGGGCAAACCGATCAAAGAGCGCCGGATCTTTCATTCCAAACCAACGGTTTTATTCGGAATCCCGGCACGGTAATTCCTGATGCACTTGAATGAAGTATAGACCACGTCCACCACAAAGAAGCTTATGAGAAGGGCATCAAGTTTAATCAGCATAGCCTGTCCAATAACCGTGATTATCCGCAGCGGAATCTCCCAATAAAAATACAACAACCCCATAGCCACGAAGCCGAAAAAGAGGGAGGTGGTGAGGGCCACCCGCCGTTTGTAATTGTAGTGCTGGGTAAAGGGGTAGGTATCATAATCCCACCCCCGAATGTGCAATACGTTTTCCAAAAAGAGTGCGGCCAGGTATTCCACAATGGTACAAAGTGCCGCTCCTGCCACAAATACCAGCAGCGGATAGGCTTTGAAGGGCGAGAGCGCCCCATACACCACAAAGGCCCCCAGTCCATGCACCGGAACCCACGGGCCGGTAAACACCCCCTTGCTCACAAAACGCTTGCGTACGATGGATTCCATAATTGTTTCTCCAACCCAGCCGTTCAAGGAGAAAAAGAAGAAGGAAAAAATACCCTGTTCCAGGGTGATATGCATGAAATCAAGCATGGGCCGCAAGCTCCGGAGTGTAGGTGCGGGCGTTCATGATGAGCATTTGCAGCCGGTTTTCAATATTGGCAAAACTCATGTCCGGGTCGTAATCCAAGGGCAGGACCTGGATTTCCGGGTACTCCGCTTTAATGCGCTTGATGAGTCCCCGGCCGCACACATGATTGGGGAGACAGCCAAAGGGCTGCAAAACCACAAAAGAACGTATCCCTTGCGCTGCGTGGTGCAGCAGGTCCGCAGCCATAATAAAGCCCTCCCCCGACTGAATGGACCTATGAATAATAGGGTCGCTCAAGGCCGCCATCTGGGGAAGCCGCATCGCCGGCTCAAATAAGGGGTGGACGCAGGCTATCCTTTCGATAATGTCCAGGGCAATATCCGAATACGCGTCCCCTCCAAAGGCATAGAGAAGATCCCCCAAACTGTGGTGGACCTTAAAGTCTTTCACCTCAGAAATCGTATGAAAGAGCATCAGGTTACGGTAAATATCGTACATGCGGGGTAGGACCACTTCCATTTGGTGCTGCTCCAGGTACGCTTCAATATGATAATTAGACCCCGGATGAAAGGTTAACAGGTATTCGCCGGTAATAAAGACCCGGCGTTTGCGCACGCTCCGATCGTACCGGACCGTGCAAAGGCGGAACATGGTTTTTTTGTAAGCTCCCAGTGCGCCAAACATGCCCTTGCGCTGCAAGGCCGTACCGATTGCGTCAATGCCCTCCATCACCACCCGGTCGGTTTCCCCCGGGACCTTTTCATAGGGACGGATCTTCCGGCGCAGATCCTCAAGTACATCTACCATCATCAAACACCACGCGCTCCGGGCATAGGTGAGCTTGCTGAACCGGAAACCTGGATGCATGTTCTTGGCGTCAAGAAAATCCGTGGAAAGAATCGGCACCTCGGTGTATCCTGCTTCGTCCAGCGCGCTTCTGGTCAGGGCCATATAATTGACCAATCGGCAATCGCAGAGCGTCTTACCGGTACCCACCACCACCTGCGCGGGATCGTAGCGGCCGCTCTTCAGCGCGGCAATCGCCTCACCGATAATCATTTGTGCTGGAAAACAGGAATCGTTATGGACGTACCGTTTACCGTACCGCATGGCCGCTTTACCCCCCAGGGGCAGGGCCTCGGCTTTGAGTCCTTCCTGCCTGAGCGCGGCGGTGAGGATCTTACAAAACCCAGGGCTTACATTCGGAACGAGCACGGTTTTATAGGGCACATCCTTTTTGGTAAATTTTACCGGGTAAGGCTCCGGTAATGCTTGCGGGGTAACAAAACCCTGCTGCTGCTTTTTCCGCCTGAGCTGCACGGTTTCAATAAAGGAGCGCACCCGGATGCGTAAAGGACCGGTTATATCGCTTTCATCGAGTTTTAAGATCAAAGGAGATTTCCCCGAGATGGTCTGCAATATCCGGCTTACTTCATCGGTATACAGGGCATCGTGACCGCAGCCGAAGCTGAAAATCTCCACATATTCCAGGGCCGGATGCTCCGCGGTGATAATCGCCCCGGCCAGAAGCCGGGCGTGGTTGTTGTTGGTGATGTCCAACCGGGTTTTGCGCAGATCCACGGTCTGTACTCCCGGCAAAGCGTCCACGGTGATAACCGGAATACCCATGCCGGTAAAATAGCGGGAGAGCTGATGGTTCACCAAGGTATCAAACTGGTAATGCCTCCCGGCCAACACCACCGCGAATTGTCCGGCTTGTTCTACTTGGGCGATGATCCGCTCGCCTTCACGGGTCAAGGCAGCATTGAACGCAGCCAGGGCCGCATCTCCCTGGGCAATGGCCCGGCGGCAAAGGGCTGGGGGAATGGCAAAGGTTTCCTGCATATACCGGCATAGTTGCAGGTTCCGATCCCGCTTCTTGAACCAGTGAAACACCGGCGTATCCAGGGGAAGCTTCCACCGCCGCGTAGGGTCTTCGGAGTATTTTACCACCAGGGGATAGCCCTTCAAAACCGGACAGGTATAGGTGCTCTGGGGTTCCTGGTTTTCCGAAGGGAGCCGGCAAAAGAGAGGCAGGAACACCCGGTCCACCCCAGCTTCCGCCAGATCGTGCAGGTGTCCGTGGACCAATTTTGCCGGAAAACACACCGTGTCAGACGCCACGAAAGGCAGCCCTGTTTCAAAGAGCTTACGGGAACTGGGACGGGATATCTTGGTTTTGAATCCCAGGGCATGAAAAAAGGTGGTAAAAAAGGGCATGGTACGCCAAAAGTCCAAGACCCGGGGTAATCCAATGGTACAATCTTGTTCAGCAGCCAGGGCTGTAACCGGATAATCCTTGAAGAGCAGGGTTTCCCGAAAGGATACCATATCAGGAACCGCCTCCATTTGGGCGCTTACCCGCTTCACCTGCTCCCGCAAGGCAGGATCCTTCGGATCCCCCAGTATTTCCCCCCGTTCGCAGCGGTTTCCCGTAACCCAGGCAGTACCATTGGAAAACCGTACCAGAATGCGGTTACAATTATTCCCGCAAAAGGGGCAGGTTACATTGGATTCCTGGGTGTAATCAAACCGCTCCAGCGCGTCAAAGCCGATAAACCTGGTTTTGTCCCGCGGGCCGTGGGGGGAGGTGAACCCTTTTTCGGTGATTTCCCGTTTGGTCAACAGGGCAATACCAATGGCGCCCATCTCCCCTGGATAGGGAGCACGGACCACTGGTTTCCCGAGGTATTGCTCCAAAGCCCGCAGGACCGCATCGTTTTTGAAGGTCCCTCCCTGAACCACAATCTGGTCTCCCAGCGCGGCAACATTGGAAATCCGTACCACCTTGGTAAACACATTTTCAATGATCGAGCGGCACAGGCCAGCCATGATGTCTTCCGGCTGCTTGCCGTTTTTCTGTTCCGTGATGACCGCGCTATTCATAAACACCGTGCAGCGGCTTCCCAGTTCCGCAGGATGCGGGGCATTAAACGCGGTTTCGGAGATACGATCCAGGGGAATATTTAGATTCAGGGCAAAATTTTCCAGAAATGAACCACACCCAGAAGAGCAGGCTTCGTTTACCGTGATATTGGTTACAACCCCCTGGGAAATGCTGATTGCTTTCATGTCCTGTCCGCCTATATCCAGAACAAAACTCACCTGGGGCGCATATTTTTGAGCGGCTGCGGCATGGGCAACGGTTTCTATCGTATGGTAATCCGCGCCAAAGGCTTTATCAAAGAGCAATTCCCCATATCCGGTGGTTCCCACTGCCAGGACTTCCAGGGGTATACCTGCATCTTCGTATTTCCGCTTTAACTGCAGCAAGGCCTTTTGAATAACCCGCAGCGGATCCCCTTGGTTATGGGCATAAAACCGATCTACTACCTGCTCCTGGGTATCCAAGAGCACCAGTTTACTGGTGGTAGACCCGGCATCAATACCCACATACACCTGGGTGGGTTTCCCAGGTGTACCGGTATAGGGGGCCATTGAGGGCAGGCCATGCCGAGATTCAAAATCCACGCGTTCCGCAGGATCGGCAAAAAAGACCTGCTTCGTTTCATAGTGCTCATGCTCAAGCCTTGCACGGAAACGAGCAAGGGCTGCTCGTCCTTGCTTGAGATCTAAGTCCTGATACTGATCAGGGAACAACGCGTCTATGGATAAAGCCGCGCCATAGGCAATCAGGGTTTCGGGATTGGGAGGACAGATGCAGTCTGCTTCACATAAACCCAAACGCTGGGCAAACACCTGGATCAAGGTGGGGTTAAAGGTTAGCGGACCCCCTTCAAAGATGATAGGCGGGGTGAGTTCCAGTCCCTGGGCAAGGCCGCCGATGGTCTGTTTGGCAATGGCGTGAAAGGTTGAAAGAGCTATGTCTGCATGGAGCCCGCCCTGGTTGAGCAAAGGCTGAATATCGGTTTTGGCAAACACCCCACAACGGCCGGAAATCTCGTATACCGCGGTTCCCTGGGCAGCCAGCGCTTCAAAATCTTCCACCGGAATCCGTAAAAGGGCGGCAACTTCGTCAATAAACGCCCCGGTTCCCCCGGCGCAACTTCCATTCATCCGCATATCTGAAGCCACCAGGCGCTGGGACTGTTGGTCATAGTAAAAAAACACGATTTTCGCGTCCTGCCCACCCAGTTCTATGGCAACCCGGGCTTCAGGATAAAAGGTCCGCACCGCCACCGCATTAGCTACCACTTCTTGTACAAAGGGCGCGTTAAGGGCCTCGGCAATAGGTTTTCCCCCGGATCCGCAGACCGCGGCTCTCACGGGCGTATCGGGAAACTGGGCGCCAATATCGGCCAATAGGGTCTGTACGGTTTCCACCTGGCAAGCATTGTGTCGTTTATATCGAGAAAAAAGAACTTTTTTATGATCTGGTTCCATCAAAACGGCTTTTACCGTAGTGGAACCAATATCAAGTCCAAGCCGTAACGCGGCGTGTCTAGTCTCCATCACGTTATCTTAGATAATTTACCGAGATTATGCAATTACGCTGGTTATTCGTCCTATGGCTTCCTCGAGTCGTGCACGGGTGGTACCCAAGTTGAATCGTACATAACCCTCAAGTCCAAACGGTTCACCTTTATTCGGAAGTATCTTTACTTTGTCAAGAAGCCACTGATAAGGATCTTCGATGCCTAGAGGACGGAAATCGACCCACTGGAGATAGGTCCCCTCCACATGAGTCATCTTGATTGCCGGGAACTGTTCCCGGAGCGCCTTTTCAAAGTAATCCCGATTCCCCTGAAGGTAATCCACCAGTTGGAGCCGCCACGGTTCAGATGAGCCGTAGGCAGCTTTTGCCGCGGCCACATTGAGGATTCCTGGGTTGGGCAGACTATAGCAGGTTTTGTTGAATTCCTGGCGTAAGGTACCATTGGGGATAATGGCGAAGCCAAAGGGGAGTCCGGCCAAGTTATAAGTTTTTCCTGGTCCCATAATGGTTATGCTGTGTTCCGCAGCATACTCGTCTATAGAAAAAAAGGGAATGTGACGCCGGCCATCAAAAACGAGACCGCAATGTGCCTCGTCAGATACAATGATCAGGTTTTGCTCCTCCGCAAAACAGCTCAATTCCTTAAGCTCTTCATACGTGTATACCCGACCTACCGGATTATGGGGATTGCAGAGATAGAAAAGCCGGACATCTGGTTCGATACGCCGCCTCATGTCATCAAAGTCCATCTCGTAATATTCGTTGGTGTTTTTGAGAGGGGAGCGTATGGTCTCTTTTCCTGCTTTACCAGGAGCGGCAAGAAGTATATGGTAGTTAGGGCTAGGGATCATAACCCGTCCTTCTCGGAGCCGGCTTACTGCAGCCAGAACCGGCACAATAGCGGGAAGCAGCACGATCCATTCTTCTTTGATTGGTACCTGGTATGCATCCTGAAACCATTGTTTGATAATCCCGGGAAATTCCAGATCTTGACCATAACCGAAGATACCATGATGAATCTTAGCTTCCAGTACCTCAATAATCTGGGGAGAGGAACGAAAGTCCATATCCGCCACAAACATCGGGAGTACCCTTTCCCCGATGGTATCCCACTTTACGCTGCCAGAACCTCGCCGATCCACCGGTTCGTCGAAATTAAACCGCATCACCCCCCCTCAACAAAGTGACTCAATTATCTTCATGATCTTTCTCATAAATACTCGTTTAAGAAATGATCTTAAATATTTTGTCTCGTAAATATTTTTCGTTTAAGGGTTTTACTATATAATCCGTAGCCCCCGCTTTCAACGCTTCAATCACACTGTATTTTGCTCCCTCACTC
>JAISBK010000191.1 GCA_031266255.1 Treponema sp. | reverse complement strand
GGCATTACGGATCGAGGACATCTATCTTGAAATAACCCTATCATTCTTTAAAAACAAGTACCTATTTTTACGATACATGAACCTAGAAAGCCCCCGCCTGATACAACCTGGCCAAGAATAGACAGGAAAAATCATTTGGGCTTTGTTTTGATGATCCAGCGGTTGTCTGTTTTTTCAAAAGAGGATGCAAGGGCTTGGATCTGTCTGCCGTCTTCTGTAGCGAGTTTTACCTTGCCCAAGATCATATTGACCTCAAGGACCTTCCACAGGGTTCCATCGTGATATACCTTACAGCCTTCCAGGGGAAGGAGCCGGCGCTGTTCACTGTAGAAACAGTGCTCGTAAGCCAGACAACAGAGAAGCCGCCCACAGGGACCAGAGATCTTCATAGAATTGAGAGACAAACTTTGATCCTTGGCCATTTTTATAGATACCGGTTTTAACTTGTCCGAAACCATGTGGCAGCAATAGCCCCGGCCACAAACCCCCAAGCCCCCTATTTCCCGGGATTCGTCTCGGACCCCAATCTGCCGTAATTCTATGCGAGTTTTGAAAATACTCACCAGATCCTTGACCAGTTCCCGGAAATCCACCCGGTTTTCAGAGGTAAAGAAAAACAAAATTTTGGGCTCTTCCAAGAGGTAATGTACCGAGACAAGCTTCATTTCCAATTGATGAACTTCGATCTTCTGTTTACAAATAGTGAAGGCTTCTTGCTCCCGGCTTTTATTGGCATCGGTCTTTTCCACTTCTTCAGGGAGAGCGGGCCGTTCTATTCGGGCAATTTCTGAAAACAAGTGGTTTCCATTTTTCCTCGGTACAGGACCGATGATCTGGGCCAAATCTCGGCCATACCTGGTAGGAACCAGAACCATACCGTGAGGACAGAGGGGTTCCCCGGAATAAGCAGCCAAAAAGGTTTCGTGGGAATATAAGAGCCTGAGCCGATACACGGGAGTGTCTGGGGTAAGCACCTGGTCCCCGGATTCAACGATTACTACGGTACTGTCCAGCCCCTTTTCCGCAGGCTTATCTTCCAGGGCAGCAATATCTTCTTCCAAGTCCTCATTGCCATAGCCATCTAAATCTCTCATACACCCTTCCTTAATTCTATACCTTTTCGATTTACTGCATTAAATCTACCAGCAAGCCGGTAATCTCTTCAAGACGGGCGAGGATTTCCAGTTGCACAGTTTGACCCGCCAATATGCCTGCGGCCAGTTGTTCCAGCTTGCGATCCACCACCTGCACAATCGTGAAGTTTTTACGCTTTAATAAATTCGTGCCGCTCACCTGTTTTTCAGCGGTGTATCCATATTTCACCACATAATGCAGAAAATTCCGCACCGCTGTTTTATACCGGAGAATTTCTTCAGGTAAAGGCCGGTTTTTTAAGTCATCCCCGGCACTATGGACCGTATCCAGCAAGGTGCTTACCATTTCTTCAGAAAAGGGTAAGTCCTCTTCCACGGCCTCTGCTTCAACATTCCGGTTTATATGTTCTAAAATACCGGAAAAGAGGGTTTTTTGACCTTTACGGATGTCCTGCTTTTTTTTTGTTTCAGCTTTGATACCGGTATATACAGAAGGGTTAAAGAATGTAGATTCCGGGAAGTCTATTTTAGCCATGACTGCTTAGAGGCTCTACGGATCCTCCTGAATACACGAGCCTTTGACTGTCCTGTTGTTTTGCCATAGCTTCCTCCCACTGTTCATCATCATGACACACCAGCACCTTCCCGTGGATAAGGCAGCCTTCATCCGCCTGGATCCGCCGGGTGATGATATCTCCCAAGATGAGCCCTGTGGCCAGGATCACTAACCGTTCACTTGCGGTAACATTTCCGTATATTACCCCGCCAACCGTTATGGAAGTACCACTGATATTACTCTTTAACCGAGCCTTTTCACCGATTACCACTCGACCTTGAGCGTGGACATCCCCCTGAACACTGCCGTCTATACGGGTAAATCCTGCAGATTCAATGGAACCATTGACCTTGGTACCAGGTCCAATGATGGTATTAAGCAAAAGATCTGCCCGTTTATGAGCGGCCATAGTACCTCCGCCTAATGGGATCGGGAGAGATTAGAACGGATATTGATGTATTTATACGGATCTACCACATCAGAGCCAATATGTACTTCGTAATGCAGATGCGGCCCTGTAGAAAGACCGGTATTGCCGATATACCCGATTACTTCACCTTGCTGAACCCGCTGACCTGTTTTGACCCGAATCGTAAGCAAGTGGGCATACCGAGTATAAAAACCATGTTTGTGTTTGATAATCACGTTGTTTCCAAAACCGCTGTGTTCATAGTCTACGGTAACCACCTGTCCGTCAGCAGTAGCTACGATGGGGTCTCCCTGGCGGTACGTGGAAAGATCGATACCCTTATGGATGTAATACTGGCCGGTAAAGGGGTTTTCATTCTGGCCGAAAAACATGGAAATGTGACCGAGCCCTCCCTTGATAGGCCAAATACTGGGAATTTCCGTGAATAGAGCGCTCTGGGAATTCAAGAGGGTACCGATCTCCTTAACCGGTTCTACTGCAGAAGAAAGGTATCCGGTAAGCTGCCTGACATCATACACTTCATGGAGAATGCCGTCGGGGGTTTCGGTTATATCAAAAAATGACGATAAATCTCCTCCTCCCGGATTAGGGTTGTTTCTCCCCGCGATATCCGAACCTAACGAAGATAAGGTACCGGAAAGCGCTGTTTCAAATCCCTTTGCCTCCCGTAGTAAGAGGGCCGTTTCATCCCGAAGCTGATCCAGGCTTGCCTGGGTATCCTGTAAACGATTGTCTTTATTTGTAAAGCTCCCTCGGGTAGTGTTATAGGAGGTGCCATACCAGAAAAATACCCCTGCCAAACCGCCTGCCAGCACCAGGATGCAACAAAAAAAGGAGGCAAACGTGAAATGGAGGTTGTAAACTTTTTGTACAGAATGAGGTACCAAAACAATCGTATAGCGTCGGGTGAAAACGTGAAATAACCCGCGGCTGCATCTCAGTATCCCCTTGGCTATCAATAACATCAGGTTTTTAACTTTTTGGACTATACTATTTTCAAACCGTTTATATTCATGGACCGAAGCCATCCTAGACCCCTTGCAATCAAAAATACTATACTGCCTACAGCAGATTAGGGTCTGATGTAGACGGTTCTCATACTATAGCAATAAAACCTGATCCTGTCAAATCCCTTAATCTCTACTAAAATCCGTATACTACGAGAAAAACCGAGAAAAACAATGACTAAACCGAATACAACGAAAACCTATACCCCTGAGACCCTCAGAATCATCGCAACCATACAAGCAGTACCTGCTGGTATGGTTGCGAGTTACCGAGATATTGCCGCTACTGCAGGACTGCCCCACGGTGCCCGGCAGGTTGCGCGGATCCTGCATACCCTCTCCGAATCCCAGAATCTACCCTGGCACCGGATCATCAAGGCCGATGGCCGTATTGCCCTTGGTCCTGGACAGGGGCGGGAACTCCAAATCCAGATCCTACGTTCCGAAGGGGTGGCGGTGACGGATCAGGGAACCCTTGATATGAACACGTATAGTTTTTTTACCAGGACTAAACCGCGGCATACCCCATCCTAATGGCATCCACATTCAGGGGAATAAACCGATGCTTATCTATGGGGAAAAAGGTTTGCAAAATGGATTCAAGGTTTGTCAAGCCCAAAGCGCCGGTGAGCTTTGCCAAGGCTCCCAAGGCAACCATGTTAGCAACCCGGGAATTCCCCAGTTGCTCCGCTTTATGCTGGGCCTCAATCCTGACCACCCGGATGTCTCCCCGTTGAGGCGCTTCCTTTACCAATGAGGCATTGATAAGCATGAGTCCTCCTGGTTTGAGCATCCGTTCACCCAAAGGAAGGGAGCCGGGATTCATCACCAAAACCGAATCAGGAACCGTTACCAGGGGGCTGGCGATTTCCCCATCCGATACGATCACCGAAGCCTGGGCAATACCCCCTCGTTTTTCAGCCCCATAAAACGGAAAACAGGTAACGTTTTTCCCTTCCTGCATGGCACAATAGACCCAGATTTGGCTTAAGGAAATGATACCCTGGCCGCCAAAACCGGCAAAGAACGATTTTTCAGTCATATATGCCCTCCTCATGACTCTTAGTTGTTATGTTTTATTGATGGTATTTTTGATTTCCCCTAGGGGGAATACCGGAATCATATACGCTTCCAGCCAGCTTACTGCTTGGACCGGATCCATACCCCAGTTGGTAGGACAGGGGGAGAGGATCTCTACCATGGTAAAGCCCACACCTTGGATCTGAGCCTCAAAAGCATTGCGGATGTACTGTTTGGTTTTCCGGGCATGCGCAGGACTGTTCACCGCTCCCCGGGCAATGTACCGGGAACCTTCAAGCTCGGCAAGAAGCTCCGAAACCCGAATAGGATAGCCCATACCCGCAGCCCCAGGATCCCGGCCTTGTGGAGCAGTGCTTGCTTTCTGACCTACCAAGGTCGTGGGGGCCATTTGCCCACCGGTCATACCGTAGATGGCGTTATTCACAAAAATCGTGGTAAATGCTTCACCCCGATTTGCCGCGTGGATCATCTCCCCGGTACCGATAGCCGCCATGTCCCCATCTCCCTGGTAACAGATGACCAGATGATCCGGGAGTATCCGCTTTATCCCGGTAGACGCCGCCGGGGTGCGTCCATGAGCAGGCTGCACTGAATCAAAATTAAAGTAGAGATCCGCCCAAATAGCGCAACCTACCGGGTTCGTGATGATCGTCTTTTCCCGAATTCCTATTTCATCAACTAATTCGGCGATGATCCGGTGTATCACCCCATGACCACAACCACCGCAGTATTTGGTAGGAATGGGGTACAGGCTTTTGGGGTATCCACGAAGCTGTTTCATAGGTTCCTCCTGTATTCCATAATCAGGCGTTTAGCCTCGGTAAAGACTTCTGCTTCTGTGGGAATAATCCCGCCGCAGTGTCCCAGCAGATGCACGGGGGCCTTACCCAGAATCGCCAACTGCACGTCTTCCACCAGTTGCCCCAGACTCATCTCCACCGTAAGTACCGGGATTCCTTCGGGGACCTGCTGCTTGAGCGCCTCAGCAGGGAAGGGCCAGAGGGTAATGGGTCTGAAAATCCCGAGCTTAAACCCTGCTTGTGCCGCAAGCTGCTTGGCCTCACTGCACACCCGTGCAGCGGTACCGTACGCTACCAGTATGAGGTCCACAGGGCCTTGGTCAAACCCTACGGCTTCAAACCGAGTTTCAGCGGTCTTTATCGTTTCATACCTAAGAAAGCGGGCCTTGGTTTTGGCTTCCAACTGCTCAGGAACCAACTCAAGGGAACTGATATGCCGGCTTTCCCGGTGCGCCATAGCGCCTACCGTCCAATCTCGAGCGGGGAGCTCTGAGAGCCTTCGTTCCTGGGGCAGCACCACCCCTTCCATCAGTTGTCCAAGTACCCCGTCAAGGAGCACCATGACCGGCATACGGTACTGATCCGCCAAGTCAAAGGCGGAGTAGGTTAGATCCGCACATTCCTGCACACTTTTGGGGGCAAGGACCAGGGAATGATAATCCCCATGACCGCCTCCGCGGGTGGCTTGGAAATAATCGCTTTGACTGGGTGCAATGGATCCGAGTCCTGGTCCGCCCCGAACCACGTTGACCACCACCAAGGGGATATCCGCGCCTGCGGCATAGGATATCCCTTCCTGTTTGAGGCTGATTCCTGGACTGGAAGAACTGGTCATGGCCCGCGCCCCTGCTGCAGAAGCGCCGTAGACCATGTTAATCGCGGCGATTTCACTTTCAGCTTGAATAAAAACCCTGCCCCGCTCCAGCATGTGAGTAGCCATATACGCGATGATCTCATTTTGGGGGGTGATGGGGTATCCGAAATAGGCACCGCAACCTGCCCGGATAGCCGCTTCTGCAATGGCCTCATTTCCCTTCATCAGCTGTTTTTCCTGATTATTCTTGCCCATGTGCCGGCTCCTTCTCAGTTTCTTCTCGGGCATATACCGTAATACATATATCCGGGCATACCTCAAAACAATTTCCGCACCCCGTACAGGCTTCTTGATGAACCACTTTTGAAGGATAGCTTCCCGTTGTATTCGGCTGGGTATCTGCTTCCAATACGTGCAGGGGACAAAAGTGGACACAAAGCAAACAGCCCTTGCATAATTCCCGGTCAATGACAATTGTTCCTTTTCTAGCCATGAACTCTCCTTGTATCAAAGATACTGGTACTAGATTCAAGAGTATACAAGAAAGAGAGGTACCTGTTAAGCGCCGACAAGGGAAAAACCCTGAACCTGCGGGTGTACGTTACTTGCGGTAATAGTTCGGGTACGATAAGATAAACCCATGTATACCCCTCGGTACACCATCACCATACCTGCACTGGTTCATCGAGGCTATGGTTCCCGCCTAGCGCTCATCTTAGAAAGTATACTCATAGGCTTTATGGTAGGGCTTGTCATTGCTCTTTTTAGATACCTCTTGCTCCAAGTGGATAGCTTACGGCAAGGGATTTACCAAGTCCCCCATACCAAGGTTTATTGGCTGGGTTGGAGCGGGCTTCTCGTCCTTATCGGTCTTTTTTTGGGATGGGCTGCGTCGGTGCGGCCCCTTATCAAGGGGAGTGGTATACCCCAGATAAAAGGAGCCTTAGCCGGTGCCGTGCCCTTGAAGCCTCAGGAACTGCCCCTCAAGGTACTTACCAGTTTACTTGGATTAGGCGCAGGTCTTTCTTTGGGACGGGCAGGGCCTTCGGTACAGATGGGCGCGTATGTGGGGAAGGGTGTTCTTTCCCTATTGCCTAGGCCGGATCAGGAACAGCATTGGCTCGTCTCAAGCGGAGCTGCCGCGGGGATAGCCGCGACCTTTAATGCCCCTTTAGCAGGGGTTCTCTTTGTACTGGAAGAGTTTCAGGTTCCTTTTTCACCCCTGTTTTTAGCCTGCGCTATGGGCGCTTCCATGACCGCGGATGCAGTGGTAGGTTTTTTCTTTGGCGTGAGACCACTCTTTGCTTTCAGGTACCTGCCGGTCCTGTCCTTAACGTATATACCCTGGGTTATTATCCTGGGGGTGAGTTGCGGACTTATAAGCGATCTTTTTAAACGGCTGCTGTACGGTACCCTTAATGGCTATGATAGATGCAAAATCCCTCTGATCCTACGCCCGGTGCTCCCGCTCCTGGTCTCTATTCCCCTGGGCTTGGTCTGTTTTGATATCCTGGGGGGCGGCCATAATCTGATAGAATCCCTTGCCCATGATGAGCGAATCCTGGGGGTGCTTGTCCTGTTATTGGGGGGTAAAATCCTTTTCACCGTGCTTTCCTATGGATCCGGAACCGCAGGGGGGATATTCCTGCCCCTCCTGACCTGCGGCGCCTTAACCGGAGACCTCTTAGGTGTATACTTAGTGCAGCACGGGTACATCGCAGAAGGGCAGAATCTCAATTTCATCATTTTGGGGATGGCCGCGTTTTTTACCGGGGTGATCAAAGCCCCGATTACCGGTATTGTCCTGATCCTGGAGATGAGCGCTAACATTAATCACCTGGGAAACCTGGTGTTGGTTTGTCTTTGCACCCTCATTACTTCCGAGTTGATTGCGTCCCGGCCGGTGAATACGGTGCTCTTGGAACGGCTGTTAGGCCGAAGCCCGCCTCAGCAACGCCGGTAGGAGTACCGGGGGTGTCCCGCGGTTTCATTGTCCAAGGCTCGGGAGATTTACGGCGGAACCGGCTGTACTTCATCGGACGCTTGGAAGACGGCAGGTCTTTTGCGGTGATGGAATCCCGGTGGCGGCCTTCGGTGCACCTTCCCCAGGAGGCCCTCACCCCCGACCTGTTTGCAGCCATAGCGTACGAAAGCCTTCCCCCGCAGCTGGAAGCCTTCCATGGACCGGCTTCGGGAACCTATACCCGGGTGCAGTTTCCCCGGTACCGGGACAGGGCGGCTGCCGTACGGATTCTTGAACAGGCAGGCATACCCAGCCCTGATGCAGATATGAAGATCCCCGATGCGTTTCTTGCTGAAACGTATATCAAAGGGCCGGTGGAAATCCGCGGGGCTTCCCGGTCTGGACGGCAGGTGGATGTTGTGTTTCCTGACCCGTTCATGGGTCCCGTAGATACCCCTCTACCGGTACAGCTCGCCATCGCGTCAGTGGATATTGAAACCGACACCACCGATGGGTCTATCCTTGCCATCGGCCTGGCTCTTACCGATTCCCGGTTCCAGGAGCCTCGAGGCTGGGTTCGCGTCCGTTCCCCTGGGCAAACCAGGATGACGTGTGCACCGGGAAGGGTCTTGTTTCACCCTGATGAGGGCTCCCTGCTGAGCGCCTTTATGGCAGATATCCGCCGGGCAGATCCAGACGTGCTCACCGGATGGAATGTTCTGGATTTTGATTTCAAGTGCATCTGGGAGCGTTGTGCACGGCATCGCATACCTTTTACGCTGGGCCGATCCACCGAGTTGGAAGCGGTGTATTTGAGCGGGGAGGGCCGTCGTTCTGCTACCGCCTTGGTACCAGGACGTCAGGTACTTGATGCCCTGCGGATTGTCCGTTCCGGCCCTAAGGTTTCAACCGGGCACTTTGCTGATTATACCTTGGAAACCGTATCCCAGGTGGTGCTGGGTGAAGGTAAGCTGGTCAGTACCGGGGGACCCGGCAAGATTGCAGCCCTCGCGCAATTGTATACTCAGGACCCCATCGGTTTTGGGGAGTATTGTTATCAAGATGCAGCCCTGGTATTGCGTATCCTGGCAAAGACCGGTCTATTCCGCTTGACTATGGAGCGCTCCTGTCTTACCGGGGTTTCTTTGGATAAGGCGTGGACCAGTGTGGTGAGTTTTGAGCGGATCTACGGGCTGGAACTCCGCAAGCGGGGTATTGCCCCGCCGCCCCTCGCTTCGGAAATCACCGTAAGCGGCGCCGCAGGGGGAACTTTACTGGATCCCTTGCCGGGTCTTTTCAGCAATGTGGCGGTTTTTGATTTCCGCAGCCTCTATCCTTCTATTATGCGTACGTTTAATATCGACCCGCTCTCTTATGCCCGGGCCGAACTTACTCCTCAGTCCGCAGGATTAATCAAGGCGCCCAACGGCGCGGTGTTCTCTGCAGTTCCCGGACTGCTCCCCGGCCTCATCGAAGACTACTTCGCTGCCCGGAAAGAGGCCCTCGACCGGGGAGATGAAAACGCTGCCTATGTATATAAAATCCTGATGAACAGTTTTTACGGAGTGCTGGGGACGAGGGCATGCCGGTACGGTTGTACTGAATTGGCGGGGGCGATCACCTCGTTTGCCCGGAAATGGCTCCTGTTTTCCCGAGACTGGTTTCGGGGCAAGGGTTTCAGGGTACTGTACGGGGATACGGATTCCCTTTTTGTAGAGATCGGCCTAGGGGATGGGGCTGCATATAGGGATTTTTTTGCCCTAGGCCAAGGGCTTACTGCGGAACTGAACGGGTGCCTTGCCGACGAGATACGCCAGGAGTACCATCAGGTATCTTGCATGGAACTCCGGTTTGAAAAAGCCTACCGCCGGTTTATGATACCTCCTCTTCGGGCCTTTGCCGAATCCGAAGGCCGAGGCAGAGCCAAAGGCTATGGGGGGTATCTTCTGGATGCGTCGGAAACCCTCTCTGTGGAGGTAAAAGGTCTTGAAGCGGTGAGGAGCGATGCCACACCTTTGGCGCGGAAACTGCAGATTGAACTCTTGGCATTGGTCTTTTCAGGGGGTGATGAAGCGGAACTCGCCAGGAAGGTTAGGGAGACCATAAGACAACTGCACGCCGGGGAATTGGACGCCGCCTTGATCTATCGAAAGCGACTTTCCCGGCCTCCGGAAACGTATACCTCCTCTACACCTCCCCAGGTAAAGGCCGCCCGATTGCTGGGCTGGAAGGGCCGCAGGGGGACCGTTGATTTTGTCTGGACGCTGAACGGCCCTGAACCGGCATTGCTCCCCCACGCTCCCTTTGACTATGATCATTACGCCGAATCCCAGATCCTTCCGGTCGCCCGCTCCATTGCGGCAGCAGCCCTTTGGAATAAGGACCTTCTGCTCCAGAAGGACCGGCAGCTGGAACTGTTTTAATAGTTATCCCCTTGAGACTATCGAATTAATCCCCAAGCAGCTGAATAACCCCTCTATTTAAAATAGACTTTTTTGACAGCCTCGTTATGTACAGTTTTTTCTTTTTATTCGTTATTAAACCATCTACCTATCATCACAAACGTTGAAATTAAATCAACACTTATATTAATATAAAATTTATGTCCGTCATAATAATTATATCTATATCCAAGTTCATATTCCATGACGAAAAAATTTCCATCAATTTTTTCTACGTATTTGATTTTATATAGGTATTTTATTCCTGCATTAATTGTTATATCCCTATAATCAAATATTTTCCAATTCCTTATATTTATATACTGTATTGATGAAAAAGGGCCTAATATCATATCCGTTTCATCTAACCAATTCCAGTATATACATAAATTTATAAAATTTACTTCCGTAATTGAATTTATTCCTTCTGATTCTTTTGCTTCAATATTTGTTCTAATATGTAATGGAGATAATTTAACCCCCATATTTGTTTTATAATCATCAAAAAAGAAATTGAAAAGTCCTACCGATAATTCTATATTATTCCGATCCGGAGAAAAATTTAAACCAAATCCATAATTTGCAAGCCCCCATGAAAAAGCAACATTTTCTTCTGCATTTATTGTTCCAATGAAATTTAACAATATAACTATTATACTAATAATATTTTTTCTCATTGAGGAAACTTCCATGTAGTCAATTTAACCTATATTATATTTTTTTGTCAACAATTTTAGCAAAAAAACGGCTTTCTTGGGAGTTTTTAACGTAATCATGGATAAACTGCGTATCTTGATACCCAAAGGGCGTATTTTTGATAAAATGGCAGAGCTTTTCGCTAAGGCAGGGTTCCCCATAAGCCTTACCAACCAGACCTATCGGTTCTTGCTTCCTGCGGAGTGGCAGGCCGGGAAACTTATAAAGCCCCGA
>JAISBK010000072.1 GCA_031266255.1 Treponema sp. | reverse complement strand
TTTCTGCCTGTATCTACTATGGAGTCTTAAAAGTCATGTACGGCGATTACCGTAAAGGAATTGAATTCATCTCTTACGAGGAACTCGATGAAAAAATACTTATGCCGGAGACCGGGATGTGGTGAACTCCTGGATACTCCAGGTTATTGCCGCTGGCATACTCCTGAACCAAGAAAAGAACGGCCGGCTTTTGTGAATGCGCAAAGGCCCAACGCCCACCTGTATCATTCTCCGGCGTGGAAGAGGCTCCGGAGGATGAAGCTCAAGGAAACCCCCTTCTGTGTTCGCTGCGGCATAAGCCGCAACGATGGGGCTCAGCTTGAGGTACATCATCTCCGGCCGCCCCGGGGTGATGAAACGTTGTTTTTTGACCCAGATAATCTGGTGGTCGTTTGCTCCAGCTGCCATAAGGTCATAACCGGCTATGAGATTGCCCGAAACCGGTAGGGGGGTGACCGTAAAAGTGTTGAACCTCAAAAACCACGCTACCTGGAGTTCTTCCTTACCCATGTCAAAACTCACATTTTTTTCAAGAGAGAACCATGCCCGGAGGTAGACCGCGGAAACCAACCACCCAATTAAAACTCGCAGGAACCTACCGGGAAGACCGGCATGGGAAAAATCCTGATACCCTTATAGCTGACCTCCTGAATATCCCCGGTGAACTGGTTCCACCGGAGACCCTTATAGATACCTATTGCCGAGAACATTACAAGTATCATACCAACTTATTAATCAATTTGAAAATCCTCACCGTTTCGGACCTCCCGGAACTGGAGCTGCTCTATCTCACGCTCCAGCAATGCAGGCAAATCCGAGAGAGACTTGCCACCCTGGACATGCTCAAGGAACCTGATGATTATGTCAGGTTTACCCGAATCCTCATAAACCTATCCGATTATTTTTCAAAAGTTGCCCAGAAGTACTATATCTCTCCCACAGCACGAACCAAATTACAATTAGATCAGCTTAATCTGGAAAAAGCGAAGCAAGAGGAATCTATCACCAAGAAGCTGCTCAATAAAAAGAAAGCCTAAGACTATATCAGTATGGCCATAAGAAAGAAATCTGCTCACTTGAAAGAGACGATGCAGTATTGCGCTGATATAAGCAAGGGAACCATCCGATCAGGTATGTATACCTACAAGGCCATTAAACGATTCCTGGAAGACATCAAAAAACAGGATACCCCCAGCTTCCCCTATACCTTTATCCCAGAGCAGGCAGAGGAGGTAATAGCCTTTGCCGAGAGCCTGACTATCCCGGATATGCAGACCGAAGATAAGAAGCTGCGCCTACTGCCCTGGATGAAATTCATCTATTACAACCTCTACGGCTGGGTACACAAAACCGAACCCACACGCCGGCGTTTTCGGTCCGGTTACGTGGAAGTTGCGCGAAAGAACAGCAAAACTACCTCCCTGCTCTTCCCCATCATTCTCTATGATTTCCTTACAACCGACTCAGCGGAAAGTTATTTTGTTTCCAAAGATGAGAAGCAATCTGCCAAAGCATACCGGGAATTGCTATTCATTATTCAGGCAGACCCAGAACTCAGTAAAGCCACCGAACATACTGTAACCGCCATTACCTACCAGCATAGCCGCATCGCCTTCTTTAGCTCCGAATCAACCGCCTTGGACGCCTATAAAAATTCCTGTTCGGTGCTGGATGAGTTTCACGACTATGACAATGACCGGGCAGTAACGGCGTTCAGATCTGGAGGCAGGAGCAGATTAAACCTCCTGCTGCTGATTATCACTTCCGCAGGAGTGAACATCGAAGGACCTTGTTATGCTGAAAATGAGAAGGCCCGGAAAATCCTCAACAATATTCTGACAGATGAATCCTATTTCACGATAATTTACGCCTATGATGAAGGGGATGACTGGCAAGACCCTAAGAACTTCATTAAGGCCAATCCATCATTGGGGATTATTCTGCGGCAGGATATCCTGGAAAACGACCTCCACGATGCCCGTATTACTCCATCCCATCAGCCCGACTTCAAGGCTAAGACCTGCGGCGTCTGGACTAATGCATCGGTGAGCTGGATACCTCTCCAGCTCTGGGAAAAAGGAAAACAGGGGCCTCCACCGGATTTTGCGGACTTTACCGGTGCGGATGCCTACGGTGCCATCGATCTATCGGTGATTGATGATTTTACTGCCTACACCTTGTGTTTTTACCGGGATGATACCTATTATCTCAAGCATCGGTTCTATATTCCATCAGATACGGTACATGAACGGTATCGGACGGAAAACATCAACATCATTGATTGGATACAACGGGGGATAGTAATAGCCATTCCCGGCCCTACCATTGATTATACTTATATCATATCGGATCTGATAGAGGATTCAAAACTATACAAGATACGGGAACTCCCCTATGATAGGTGGCAATCGGACCGATTAATCGAACAGATTCAGGGGTCCATGCCGCATACCGTGGTTATCCCCTTTAACCAATCTCTCAAGAGCATGGCCCAACCTACCAAGAACTTTGAGAAGCTCATTAAAGAGACACGGATTATCGACCATAACCCGGTGATGCAATGGATGATAACCAACGCGGTGGTAAAACCTGATATTAACAACAACTACAAACCCCTTAAAGAGTATCGATCTTCCACCAAGCGCATTGACGCGGTAATAACTTCTATCATGGCCGTGGAACGGTGCATGGCCAATATCCGGGAGCCGCAGGAAAAACCGGATATTGAAGACATCCTCAAATTGTTCCGGACGTAGAAGGACTATAAGTATATGGGAATCTTTGACCGATTTAAGCGTAAAAAAATCACCATAGGAATAAACCAATTAGCCCAAATACTCAGAGGATACCGAAGTGGGAGTGATGGTGTAACCGGAAAGGACTCCACGTCTTTTGCGGCGGTTGACTTAATTTGTAGCTCTTTTGCCTGCCTATCGGGGTATTTTTACAGCCGGCATACCCGACAAGCCCTGAAGGAGCATCCGCTCTATCATCTGCTGCAACATCCGAATGCAGAAGAAACCAAATTCCAGTTTTTTTATCATTGTGCCAAGGAGTACCTCAATGGGGATGTCTTCCTATACATATACGACAATGAGGATCGGGAACCGGTATCCTTATTCCGGCTCAACCCTGCCCAGGTACTGGTACAGCGAGACCCCGAAACAAATCAGAAACGGTACCTCTACAATGGCATATCCTACGGTAGGGATAAAATCCTGCATATCCCAAGTCGGTATGGGTACAATGGATTAAGGGGTAACTCTATCTTCAATGAATGCCTGAGTATCTTCAATCAGGCAACGGAATTAGACCAGTATATCAATAATTTTTTCAATAACGCTATTGGAAATCGTATCGTTATTGACATATCAAAAGAATACGAAAATGACGTACCCCAGGAAAAGATAGATGAGATAAAGCGGCTTTTTATTGAAAATTACTCCGGTATTAATAATGCCGGTAAGCCGCTCATCAAACACGATCAAATCGAATACTCCACGATTCAAACTGATATGAAAGACAACCGGGCAACCCAACTGGTGGAAAACCGGCAGTTCCAAGAGAAGGAAATCGCTAAATTGTTTGGAGTGCCTCTCCCCTTGTTAAACGGCGCCGCTACGGGAGCAGACCTGGAATCCCTCTATACCATCTTTATTGAGACTGCCATACGGCCCCTGGCGACCAGCATTGAGCAAGCCCTAAACCAGTTGATACCCTACAGGGACCGGGAAGCTATCTATTTTGAATTCTCATACAACTCCCTCATGAAAACCTCCCTAATGACCAGGATAGATACCTATACCAAAGAATTAACCAACGGAATGTTAAGTATCAACGAGGTGAGGCAGCGAGAAAATCTCCCGGAAGTTGAAGCCGGTAACTATCACTTCTTCCCCGCCAATATGATGCCGGTCAAAGAAGACATAATCCAAGCATACATGGCTAAGAGCAAGGAAGTGCAGCAGACCATAGATTCAAATCATGCTCCACAGGGAGACGATAAAGTATGATAAAACGGATTAAGTTAAGGATTGATACGGCGGCCAATTTTGCCTTGATGAATCCTACCTTGCGGAATGGGGAAACCGCCATAGAAATTCAAGAAGACGGAAATCGGAAAATGAAGACCGGTAACGGCTATACCCAATGGCTGGATCTCCCCTATCTGGTGGATGATGAAAAATACGACGGCATCCTGCAGCAAATTGGGGAACAAGAGGAAGAACAAGACGGCCGTCTTGAAAACCTGGAACAAACCGTAGCATTTCAGATCCAAACGCTTACCGAGCTCCAGGAGGAGACAGAGGAGCAGAGGATAGCCCTGGATACCTTAACGAAATCATTCAATTGCCATCTGAAACTCCTAAAAAAAACAAACACAAAGAACCAAGAACAAGACCGCATCCTGAGAAACCTCAGTACCCGGGTTGAAACCTTAGAGGACCCCCGCTTAACCGATGAGATCGTAGAAGGCCTCCAGGAAAAAGACCAGGAACAGGAAGATCGACTAGATAAACTCGATGCAGATAATCAGCAACGGGACGCTGATATAACCGCCATCAAGACCAAGAACACCACTCAAGACACCGCTATTGCCCAACTAGGAACCTCGGTATCGACCTTTGGGGAACAACTCACCGCGGTTGAGACCGCTCAAGGGGGATTTACCAATACGTTCCTGGAATTACAAGAGAAAGCCAAAGCCCAGGAAGCTCGGGTTGAAACTCTAGAACAGAGTGCCGCTAGTAATCCAGCAGACCTGGGAGCAGTGCAGACCCAGATTACAAACCTAGCTGAAACCTTCCAGACGGAAACCGCACAACTGAAAACTAAAGACCAGGCCCATGATACTGCCATCAATGCCTTGGCGAAAATATTAACCCAGGAAAAAATAGACCGCATTGACCACGATAAGGCTCTGGCCGATGCCCTAGATGAATCGGTAATGGAACTACAGCAAGCCCAGGAGCAGGAAACCCAAGAACGGACTGAAGCTGTTACGAATTTGGAACAAGTTCAGGAGCAGGAAAACAAGGACCGTACCGAAGCGGATAGCGCCATAGAACAAGCCATTCTTGAAATTAACGAAACCATCGAAGCGCAAGGCGCTGCCCAGGAACAGGAGACCGAAGATCGGACCGAAGCGGATGAAGCCCTGCAAGAACAGATTACCGCTATCCATGAATCATTACAGGAACATGTGGGGGATACGGATAATCCTCACGGAGTAACTAAGGACCAGGTAGGATTATCCAGCGTAAATAATACCTCAGACCAGGATAAACCCGTATCCACCGCCCAGGTAGCGGCCATAACCGCTTCCCTCAATGCGGCAAAGGAGTACATTGATGCGCAGATCCAGGCATTCATAAGGAATACGCTGCATTATATGGGAAATGTGGCGACCTATACGGATCTGCCGGAAGACCCCGAATTATTTGATCTATGGCATGTGCTGGATACCGGCAATGGGTATTATTGGTTCGGTGATATGTGGAATCTCTTAGACTTTTCCCTTGATCTAAGCCAATATTACACCGCCGAGGAGACCGATGCATTTTTAAATGAAAAAGTAGATAAAGAACCAGGAAAAGGACTTTCTTCCAATGATTTTACTGATAGCTCAAAGCAAATGCTCCAAGCGCTTGCCGGGGATTTGAAAGTATTCCACGATGGCATAACTCATAAATCTGATGTGTATGAGGATATTTTATTAACTCGGAATATGCTGCGGTCCGACTTAAGTATTACCAATAGCAGTATGGAAGTTGGTTTTGACGGCATTAAATTCAGAATCGTAGCCACAAGTACGACCAACTTACGAACTGAAGTATTAGCCGAGATTTCAGGTCAAAATGTGATTGCCACCATCCGGCGTAATACATTTTATAACAGCGCTACGGAAGGCCAGACCATACAAAACCGGATATTGAACGATACTCCCTATATCATTGACAGTACCATTTATACCGCAAGTAATGATTATTCAATATATCAGATTTTTGTGGCTAATCACTGGTGGGAAATTAATTTATGGCCGGCTAATGATAAATCCGATGTAGCTATGTCTGTAGAACGGCGTTTATAACGATCTAAAAAAGACTATATAGTAAGGAGTTTACATGAAATCAGAGAAGCGAAGTATTGCCTTTAAGCGCATCAATTTACGCTCAGTAGATAACGAAGGCAAGAAGAGCATCGAAGGATTGATACCCTACAATTCACCTTCTGTTCCAATTTTTGGGGTTACTGAAATTATCGACAAAACTGCGTTCAAAAAAGTTTTGGCTGAAAAATCAGAAATCAGGGCCTTGTGGAATCACAACGATTCTTTTGTACTGGGTAATACGAGAACCGGCACCCTGATACTGGAAGATACTGAAGAGGGGCTGTTGTGCCGGTGCGTACTGCCCAAGACCAGCTATGCGGATGACCTGTATGAAATTGTCTCTAGGGGGGATGTGACCACCATGTCCTTTGGATTTTACCCTAGGGAATGGGAAGATAATGGGAAGATCCGTACCTTAAAAGAAGTGGTGCTTGATGAGGTGAGCTTCGGCGTTACGTTTCCTGCATACCCCGCAACAACCAGTGAAGCGCAAACCCGTTCAAATAATAAGCGCCAAAAGTTATTCAAACGATCAATTGATGTTGAAGGAATAGACGAGCTTCTTGCCAAAGAAACCCTCTCTGATGATGATAAAGCCCGAATCCAGGGACTCATCAGCGACCTGCAGGGACTGTTAGGAATCCAGGAAACGGAACGGAATGCAGAGGAAGAAGAAGCACTCGAACAGATCGAACAAGAAGTTGAGAATGAAATGATTGAATCAATTGAGCTCCAGGAAAAACTTGATGAAGCCATTGCGGATGCCGAGGAAGAACAGGATACAGGAAATCGCAACCATAAGGGAAAAGGAGTAAGAAAATAATGATCTCTAGTTTGAAAAAACAAAAAGAGCGGCTTGATGTAGCACTGCGTTCCTTGGCTAAAAGTATCAAGGCAGGAACTATTACTGCGGCCAACGCTGAAACAAAACTTGCAGAACTGCGGACCAAAAAGATGGAAATCGAGCGGCTTATCGCCTTGGCCCATAAACCCGAGGATACCCGGGAAACCCGGAGTATGGGTTCAGGGGAACTATCCAAAGCCATGAAAGAAAAGCGTTCGATTACCTTAAATGGCACCGGCGCCATCAACCAAATTCATGAATTGGCTAAAGAATTGCAGGCAAAAACGCCTATCTTGAAGCAGGTTAAATGTTTTTATGGTCCCAATGCCAGTACGAACATCCCGATCTTATCGCCCTCTATTGCGATCCCTGGCAACTATGCGGAAGGAGCTACGACTATTGCCGCAGATACTCAGGCTACCCTGGGCAACAAAACCATCACCCCCTACTCCTATATTTCCCTGCTGCCGATCAGTGCAGAAGCCTTGAACTTGGGAAGTGTCAACATCGAAGGCGAACTGCCGGTGATTTTCTCTGATGCCTTTGCCCAAGGATTCCACAATGGCATCTTGACCGGTAATGGGACGGGACGGAATTTTAAGGGGATTTTCCCCTCAATCATTGAGGCTAACCAAATCGAATGTGCGGCTTCAGGGGCGCCCAAGATGGCAGATCTGGTGAGACTTGCTCTTACCATCCAAGATCTAACCGACGAGGGAGTTATTATCCTGCACTCATCAGTCTACTCACAGATTATGGCCGATGCTACTACCGGCGTGGCCGACTTGTACAAAGAGGCCCTCATTCGAGATAAGAGAATTGAAGGGGTGGCAGTGATTCTTACCTCCGGAGCGCCAAACTCAATAACCGCAGGATCCGTGGTGGCGGCAGCAGGCCGGCTTATGGATTATGGGATGGGCCTTGCCAGTGAAATCACCATTGACCCCATCAAGAGGCCGGGGGACAGCAACACCTATTTCCAGGCCACCATATTTGCCAACGGAACGACCATTATTGATAAAAACTGGTACGGGTTGGTTACCAAATAAGGAGCGGGAAGTATGGCAAAAGAAAAACCAGAGGCTCCCCCTGAAAAGGGAGAAACCGTAAAGGTATTATTCAGAAATACCTATATCGGTGATAAGGGAATCTTCTACAAAAAAAACTGGTACACCATCGATAAGAAACTGGCAGAACAACTGCAAGCGGATATTGAGAAAACCAAGGAAGCCTGATGTATACCTCCCTTGCCACGTTTAAGGAGTATATCAAAGATCACAACGATAATGATCTGCTGAATCAAATCTATATTGATTCAGCAGAAAACATTATTGAGCATTACCTTGGATATTCCCCGGTTTACCATCAGTACACCAGTATACTCAGCGGCAAGGGATCGACCGTGTTGCACCTCAAGGCAAAGCCCATTAACCACATCCTGGAAGTGGTTATTGACGGCCGTTCCATACTAGCCCGGGAATTCCGTTTTTCTGGAGAAATCATGTATGGCCCTACCCCCTATCCGATTGGGGACCGGAATGTGGTGGTAAGCTATTATGCAGGCTATAATCCGCAAACCGGCGCCAACCCCGAGCTACCGGATGACGGCATCATTGACGGGGGAAACGCTTTTTCCACTTATGATGATGAGGAGACACCCAGTACCGGTGCCCTTATCATACCACCCATGCCCCGGCTTATTACCATGACGGTACTGCGGATTGCGGCGCTCTTGCACACTGAGGAGGATGGCAATATTGGCATTACTGGTAAGAATTTTGGGGAGAGCGGGGGGAGGACTTTTATCAATACTATCAATTTTAATAAGTACCTATTCCCTTTATCTCAGTATAAATTGATGAGTATTTAACATGATTATATGGACAACAGACGTAGAAACAGCCATAGAGTTCAGGAAATTCAAAGAAAAGATTGAACGGTTTGAGTACAACATGCCCAAAATAGCAAAAAAAATGATGGTAGCGGCATTCACCCCTATGCGGGCAGATGCCGTAGCACTAGCAAGGAGACTGTATACCAGAAGAACCGGAAGGCTTTTTAAGGCAATAAATTATTGGGCTTTTAATGATATGGCTGGTGCGCTCACCACTAAAAAAAATGAACGGAAAAATTCAGCCTTCTATGCGTCTTTTTTAGAAAAAGGATTAGCAAAAAAGAACATCAAAGCAAGACCCTTTATGAAGCCCTCATTTGACCGGTATTTTGGTGGCGATGCCAAAAAAGGCATGGCATTAATGGATAAACGATTGCAAACCGAAATGGAACGCATCATTGAAAAGAACCAGGGAAAATAAATGGCCATATCCATAAATTTCTTAGACCAACAAAATAGTATTATCAACTATATTGAAGACCATTACAAGGAATATATCCCAGAACAATATCCTGAACCAAACGAGTACACAAGCGAATTCTTAGACCCGGATAAATTCAAAAAGAGTTTTACGGTCTTTTTTGACTTTGGAGAATATACATTCAACTGGAAAACGAATGAAAGCGAACTCCAGGAAATCGAATTCACGGTGTACTTGATGGTACGCAATGACAGCTCTGCAAAGCTCCGGGAGAAAATACTCCAGTACACCACCGCCTTCTATCAAATGTTTGATGAGAGCGGGCAGTCCTTTGACGATATTACGGCCTATGGCCGTATTGCAAGCATCAATTTTTACCAATGGCCTGAAGGCAACTATAATATGAAGGTTTCAGAAATTAACCTTATCCTCCGCAGCGAAATATAAGGACTATAGAGTAAAGGAGTAAACCATGAGAGGCTTGATAAGCGGAAATTCAGTACGGTGCCAGGTAGGAAAGGAAGGAGCCTCAACCTACGGAATCTCTGCAACTATGCAGCGGCAGATCAAGATAGCCAGTGAGGACTTTAAATACACACCATCCAAAAAACAGGAGGGGGTGTTAACCGGAAACATAGGCGCCGGCGTATTCCAATCTATGAGCATCCGGACGGAAAATAGCTTGTCCTTCCTGGCTAGACCTGATGATCTTGGGATATTCCTGAATGCGGTATTTGGGGTTGAATCGGTAAGTACCGATAATGGGGTGAGTACCCATGTATTCACCCCCCTGGGTAATGCCCTCACCGATTATTTACCCTCCTTGACCTTCAAATTTGATAAGCGGGTGGGGATATTCGTATACACGGGCTGCAAAATAAATTCCCTCTCCTTTTCCGCGGCCCAGGAAGATTTTCTACATGTTGATCTTGAGCTATTCGGAAGAGATGAACTCAAAGAAACCACAGCCCTTGGAACCCTGGTTCCCTCGATACTGAAAGCCTTTACGTTCAGCGGGGGTAAGGTATATCTTGCCGGTTCTGAGATGGCGGATATTACATCGGTGAATTTCGATTACAATAACAACCTGGAGAACACCATCCAGACAACCTCCACCGGACTCTATTATAAAGAGCCCCAGCCGAATACCCGGGAAATCACTATTGACCT
>JAISBK010000021.1 GCA_031266255.1 Treponema sp. | reverse complement strand
TACAAGAGAAGATGGCAGGTTGAGTTGTTCTTCAAATGGATAAAACAAAACCTGAAAATAAAGTCGTTTTGGGGAACGAGCATGAACGCGGTGTTCAGCCAGATATGGGCAGCCCTTATCATATCGGTCTTATTGTGGATAGGTAAAACCCTTGACGGGATAACCGCTTCTGCCCATCAGATATTACAAATGATAAAAACAACTCTCCTTGCCAAAGGTTCTATCCTGGAATTATGTACTTGTAAACCTCCCCCCGCCTAAAATCATTTCACCCCAACTCCCCCTGGAGGGTTTGTTATGATTAAACCGGACAGCAGTGGTTTGTGTTAATGACCGCAGTAATATGCCTGGCGGCCTTAAAGTATCTCCAGCTATTTATTTAGGGGTTTTGGAACAGGCTCAATTATAATTAATATTTAAACGGACTGATATAGATAAAATCATTATATATGCTACAAAACCTATTGGCAAGATATTAGGTGAGGTAGGTATAGAAAATATACTATATAACGATCCAGAAAAACTCTGGAAAATGACCAAAGTCAGATTTATTGCCAAATGGTGTAGCGCCACAATCATTTTGTTATTTATATTAAGGGTCATGCCACTTCGCATAACGAGATTGTCGAATTAATCTGTTTTAATGTCTTTTAGCACTATGTATAGCGTATAATTAACTAGCAATACACTGTATATAGCGGTTATTCGATTGATTGTGGATTAATTCGACAGTCTCAACAAGACTGTTTACGCTTCGCCGCCCGTTGGGTAGATCGGGTTCCGATTTGCCTAGGTCAACCGCTTCGCTCATTCCCACGGCAAACTTCCACCACATTTTGTCGGCCCTGGTATTTGCTACGCATTTCCTTATCCGGGCTGCCAAAACGTCGTAAACAGCCGGAACGTTATGCGACATTTTTTCTTTGAGACTGCCCCTTTTCCCGTTAAATCTAAGGTTTGCTCTTTATAACCCTTCAGTTTTGAAACACCTCTCAAGTCAAGGTAATACAGGACGATAAGAATGTATGAACCAAAGAATTTATGTGGATAATTCAGCGACAACCGCGGTTTCTGAAAAAGCGCTGTCGGCAATGCTGCCCTATTTTCGTGAACAGTTCGGTAATCCCTCGGCTCTTTATAGTTATGGACAGGAAGCGAAAAAGGCATTAGAAGATAGCCGCCGTATGGTCGCAAAGGCCATTGGAGCATTAAACAACGAAATCTACTTCACCTCAGGCGGAACCGAAAGCGATAATTGGGCAATCCGCAGTGTTTGCGAGTCAAAAAATAAGATGGGCAAACATATTATTTCAACGGCAATAGAACATAATGCGATTTTGCGGACCTTGGAAAAAATGCAGGGAGAAGGTTATGAGATAAGTTTACTTAAACCTGATAAAAATGGGCAAATAGCACCCGAACAACTTGAAAACGCAATACGAAAAGATACTATTTTAATCAGCATTATGATGGCCAATAATGTGGTTGGAACCGTGCTGCCAATTAAAGCATTAGGTGAAACTGCCCATAAGCATCACATTATCTTTCATACAGACGCGGTTCAGGCAGCTGCACATATACCCATTAATGTACGCAGCCTTGGCGTTGATTTACTGTCAATGTCGGCGCATAAGTTTCATGGACCAAAAGGTGTCGGCGCCCTGTTCGCAAAAGTAGCGATTAAACCGGCAGCCTATATCACCGGGGGCGGACAAGAAAAAGGGTATCGTTCCGGTACTGAAAATGTACCAGGTATAGTCGGTATGGCAGCAGCCATACAAGAAGGCACAGAAAATTTGCAAAACAACACACGGCAGCTTACGGCACTGAGAGATAAGCTCATTGAAAATACACTTAAAATTCCCGGAACCTATTTAACCGGCGATCCCGCTAACCGTCTGCCCGGTCATGCTTCTTTTGTTTTTGAGGGCGGTAAAGAAGGCGCTTATTTAATAAATATGCTCAATGAAGAAGGGATTTGCGCAAGTTCCGGTTCTGCGTGTTCCGCTTCGTCACTAGAAGCACCCCATGTACTCATCGCAATGGATTATGATAAAGAAATTGCCCAGAGCGCAGTAAGAATATCCCTTTCTTATGATAATACTGAAAAAGAGATTGATACCATTAATGAAAGATTACCCCTGCTTATAGCGGAATTACGGCGGCGAAAAGAAAAAACGATCCGGTAAATGAGCATGTTGCGGATGCGGACAAGGAAAGTATGGGTATCCCCTTGTCCATGATATAATTCGTACCTTACTGGGGCGCAGACGCAGGCTTGATGGCAGGATTATCCGGAGTCTTTCGGGAAAACGTACATGCCCGGCGAGCCGCATCTTCCGGGAGCGTAGCAAACGCACAATAGTCTTTCATTTCAATGGCGTCCACCAAACGTCCCGGTATTCCTCCGGCCTGCATGAGGAGTTTCGCCACATCCCGGGCAGAAGCGCCATGACGGCGTCCAAGCCCCACATAGACCCGGGCAAAACCACTGTCTGGAACCAAGGCAAGGTTTCCTTTAGATGACCAACCTCTGGTAACATGCCGATCTTTGCGATGGTCTGAACGGTCTTGTCCGTCGAAATCATGCCGGGAGGAAAACCGCCGAGTTCCCAGCCGTCCCCGTCCCTCATCTCGGGGCGTAGTTTCTTGAAATTCCGTAATGGAACCGTACCGGGAAGGATCAAGCATATCCCCAAAGGTAAGGGCAATGAGGGCCTCTACCGCGCCTTCGCTGCCCAACTGTTCTATGAGTTCCCGGCTCACCTGGGCATGGAGCGGCGGAACTGGGGAGCAGGCATCTCCTAGATCTTCTGTATCCTGCATAAGGGGCATGTCCGTTTCCGCATTGATCGGCAGGGGACTCCGGTTTGCAGGAAGCGCGGCGCTCACGGACAAAAGAATCCGCTTTTTGATGGCCTTCATAACCGATTTTATCTTAGGCACTTTCATCCATTCGATTTTCGTGCCCAAGGTTCGTTCCATATTGCGGGACAAATGGTTGATTCTCCCCCGTTCTGCTGGCAGAGCAAGACTGATGGCTTTGCCCCGCCTCCCGGCCCGTCCGGTTCTGCCGATACGGTGTACATAGGTTTCCCGGTCATTGGGAAGGTCCCAGTTTATCACATGGCTAAGCCGTTCAATATCAAGGCCCCGGGCAGCCACATCAGTGGCTACCAAGATGGTGGTGATTCGGGAACGGAAGCGCCGGAGGGTTCGCTCCCGGGCCTCCTGGGACAGATCCCCGTGGATAGCCTCGGCTGCATAAGCCCCTTCAACGAGCCTTCGGGCGAGTTCGTCGGTTCCCGCTTTAGTAGCACAGAAAATAAGACCGTAGAAATCATCTGCCCCGTCAATGATCCGCCGCAGCGCCTCCAGCCGGTCTTCCTTCTTGACTACCAGGTAATACTGATCCACCGCAGGCTTTTCATCTTCAGGAGCGCTATCTTCCAGGATTTCCACGTCTCCGATATAATCTCGGACGATCCTAAGGATACCTTCGGGCATGGTCGCGGAAAAGAGGGCTACTCGGCGCTCACTTTTAACTGCTTTGAGGATCGTCTCCACATCTTCAAAAAAACCCATATCCAACATTTCATCGGCTTCATCCAGGATGCACCAGTCCACTGCGGAAAGGTCCAGCACTTTCCGTTCCATAAGATCCATGAGACGGCCTGGGGTTCCTACTACTATTTCAGTACCCCGTTTGAGATCCAGAATTTGATTCCTGATGGAAGAGCCGCCGTAAACCGCGGTGATCCGGGGAAAGGGCCCCGTGGTGAGGGACGCAATTTCTTTAGCAATCTGCAGGGCCAATTCCCTTGTAGGAGTGAGAATAAGCGCCCGGGGCGCGTGTCCTCCTTGGGTGAGCTGCTCCACCAAGGGTATGCCAAAGGCAGCGGTCTTGCCAGTACCGGTCCTGGCCTTTACAATAAGATGCCCCTTATCTGCAAGCAGCCGGGGCAGGGCAATCGTTTGAATAGAACTGGGCGCCGTAAAACCCTTTTGGGTTAAGGCATCAAGTATCGTATCGGATAAACCGAAAGAAGCAAAAGGATGACAGTCTGTAGTCATAGGAGTAGTATAAAGAGGATTGCCAGGTAAATACAAGCAGGGATCCCAGGCATCCCATGGCTGCTCAAGGGGGTACTGGTATGCAGATTAAAGAAGTGCTCAAGACGGGGAACGTTTATTCCCGGGTAAGGTTTGACGACGGAACCGAAGCCCAGGTTCCTACGCCCTATGCCCTGGCTGGTAAAGACTATATTTCGGTTAAGCTGTTGAAAAAAGACC
>JAISBK010000197.1 GCA_031266255.1 Treponema sp. | reverse complement strand
TCTTTCATATTATCCTTTATTCCATACGTTGTTATAGCGCTTTGGTTTTTAAAATTTAATGTCAATCCGCCGAACATGCTATAACTCCATTGAAACAATTCTGCATCATAATAAGACAACAGGTTGTCATTTGTTTGTACGATTTCCTGGGCTACCAATTTGCCAGAAAAAATCATTGCCAGTGTCAAGAAGCAAATTTTTGAAACCGTCTTCATTTTATTCCTCTCTGGTAAAAGTTTATATAGATTGTACAAAAACATTCTGAATAGGTCAATTTTTTTAAAGAATTTAAGATTTAAAGGCACATGAAAAAAGTCCGCGAATTACGCGAATGAACACTCATTTACCCGAGTAATTCGCGGACCCCTCATATTCCGTCGAACTCACGTTATTTAAACAATTTCAAAAGTAATATTTTCAAGTTTCCTTTTAAGTTCCACGCTCGGCAAGAATACTATCTTTACCCCGCCAACATGATGCGCCGAAAGTTCATCAGCCGTTGCCATGCCCTCACTGCTAACGGAAATGCGGAATGTCCCAAACCCTTCCAGTTTTACCGACTGCCCCAATTTAAGGAATAAAGGCAACACCTCAACCAGGTTACTCAGAACACTTTGAACGTCTCCCAGCGAAAGCGCCGAGCGTCCTTCGATTTCCTTTGCGATTTCCGAAGCTCCCACGTTTCCCGCTGTTTCCTGCGTCAAATACCACTTTGACAGAGTGACATTTTGGGGATTTTTCCGTTGAATTTTCTTTAATTTTACCGCCATTTTTGCCTCCAATACGTTAAGATAGTCCTATCATAAGAGATAATTTTATTTTCTTCTAGTGATTTTCCAAAATCATCAAGAGATTTTTCAAAAACATACGGAGATTTTATCAAATGAACGTATAATTTTGTATACCCTTATAGGGTAATTTTTACGGGTTAACGTTAAAAAAATGCGCTACCCGAAGGACGGCGTTACCATTTCAGGGAATTGGTTAAAATGTTACCATATCGGGAGCCTTTAATCCGGTTATAATCGCGGCTTCCTTTACATGAATTTCAAACACGTCCAGCGATGTGCCGATTGCCTCAATCGTTTGGTCATAACCGGGGATGTTTGCGATAAACAATTCCTTGATTTCGTCCAGCGAATACCGGCTTTTCTGTACAACGGCTTTACGGGAACGGATATGGGGAATACCATCATGGGGGATTGAGGTAAAAGCAACATGATTATTTTTACCGAATTCCGTAACTTTTTGATTTTCACGGTCAGACATAAAATAAAGTATTGCGGGTTCCTCCTTCTTAAAGCAAAAATTAACAATCCTTACATTCGGTATATTGTCAACCGATGTCGCCAATGCCAGATCATGGGTTTTTGCCAAAATCTCAAGATAGTTTTCAACTGATTTCATTTAATTCCTCCAATGAATTTTTTTATACTAAATTGACACAAATAGGTTATCAATATATACAAAAAATTTCAAGCGCCACAGATGGCGCCTGCGAAAACAAAGGGGCGCTCCTCACTGGTTTAGTTCTTCATGGGTGCCTTCTACCATGTAAATCACCTCTTCGCATATATTGGTGATATGATCCCCTAAACGCTCAAGAAAACTAGAGGTACGCAGCAGCCGGACCGCTTTCTTTATGAGGTCAGGATGTTCTTGCATAAGCCTCAAGGTTTCTTCGGTCAGGGCCTTGTGTTCCGCATCTATCCGGTCGTCCAACGCAGCAGCCGCGCGGGCTGCCTGGGCATCCTGGTTCAAATACGCGGTAATGGCCGCCCGAAGCATCTCGGTTCCGGTAGCGGCCATGCGTTCAAGACGCTCCAACGCCCGAAAAGCCGGTTCCCCGGATAGTTTGAGTGCTGCCTTGGCCGTGTGGACGGTGTAGTCCCCGATGCGTTCCAGATTACCGGTCAATTTGAAGATACTTACCAGTTCCCGCAGATCCCGTGCCACAGGCTGCTGGGTGGCGATCAAGATGGCAGTCTGATCTTCAATCTTGAGCTGCATAGCGTTTACCACCGCATCCGTGGCTTTTACTTCCTGGGCTAGTGCTGCATCGTTATGCTTAAACGCCGTAATGGCCTTCCCTAAATCTTCTTCCACTCGAGACGCCATAGCTAATATATCATGGCGCAATCGGTTCATTTCTTCTAAAAAAAATATCCGTCCATTCTCCATTTTCTTGCTCCTTGGTGTATGGGGTACGTTGCTATAACGTCCCGTTGTTAAGCCGGATTTGGGAAGATAGGCAGCTAACCAAAACGGCCGGAGATGTAGGCTTCGGTGCGTTTGTCCTTTGGATTGGTAAATATGGTTTTGGTGTCGTTGTATTCCACCAGATTCCCCAAAAGAAAAAACGCTGTCTTGTCGCTTATCCGGGCTGCCTGATGCATCGCATGGGTTACGATGATGATGGTGTACTCCTTTTTTAATTCTCCCATGAGTTCTTCGATCTTGCTGGTTGCCAAGGGATCCAGGGCGCTCGTGGGTTCGTCCATGAGGATTATCTCCGGGTGCATGGCGATACTCCGGGCAATACAGAGCCGCTGCTGTTGTCCCCCTGACAAACCCATAGCCGAGCGTTTAAGCCGGTCCTTTACCTCTTCCCAGAGCGCGGCTTTGGTCAAAGAGGTTTCCACCAGTTCGGCTAAAAGGCGCTTATCCCGCCGGCCTTGCATCCTGGGCCCGTAGGCGATGTTGTCGAAGATGCTCATGTTGAATGGATTGGGTTTCTGAAAAACCATCCCCACCCGGGTCCGTAGTTCGGTTACATCTAGGTTGCCGTAGATGTCTTGACCGTCCATGCGGGCAATCCCCGTAACCCGGCAAGAAGGGATGATGTCGTTCATCCGGTTAAACACCCGCAGGAAGGTTGACTTTCCGCAACCAGAGGGGCCGATAAACGCGGCGATCTCCCTAGGCTGGAGGGTAAAAGTAACCTGCTTCAGGGCCTGAAAATCCCCGTAGAACACATCCAGTTCCTGCACATCCAGTTTTGGTTTTTCTTGTGGTCTTTCTTTTGTATCTTTGCTATTGTTCATAGGACACTCCTGTTTTTGTTATTGGAGAAAAAATGGGAAAAATGGGAAAAAAATTTCGTGGCGGTGTTGATGCAGATGACCAGGATGATAAGTACGGTTGCTGTGGCAAAGGCAATGCCGAAATCCTCGGGCTTGATCGCCTCTTTAGTGAGGTAATAGAGGTGAATGGTGAGGGTACGGCCTGAATCAAACACCGACGCAGGGATATTCCGGGTGATACCTACGGTAAGCAGGACCGGTGCAGACTCCCCCACCACCCGTCCGATAGCCAAAATCGTGGCGGTAACAATCCCCGGCAGCGCGGAGGGAAGCACCACATGCCGGATGGTCTGAAACTGGGTAGCTCCCAGGGCAAGAGAGGCTTCTCTAAAGGATGGGGGGATGGTCTTTAAGGATTCTTCGGTGGTTCTGATAATCACCGGCAGGATCATGATGCTCAAGGTACAAGCGCCTGCAAGAATGGACTGACCGAATCCTAGGAACCGGCAGAACAGCAACAGTCCAAAAAGCCCATAGAGAATCGACGGGATTCCTGCCAGTGTTTCTATAGCCAGTCTAAGGAAACGAACAAGACCGGAATTTCCCGTATACTCGTTGAGAAAGATGGCGGTCATTAAAGCGATGGGCACGGCAATAGCCAGGGACACCAGCACAACATACAAAGTGGTTACCAGCATTGGAAAGATACCTCGGGGATTTGCCCGGGATATGAGAGAAAGGTTCATCTGCCCTGCAGCGCAGACCAGGATATACCCCAGGATAAAGACCAGCATCCCCAACACCAGCGCTAAGGACAGGGCCATGATCCCATAGAGTACCGCGTCTTTGTATTTCCTGCTTTTGAGGAGCAGTTGCTTATTTCGCATGTATACCTCGTCTGAAGTGCAGTACCACACTGTTCAAGAGCAGCATCATGATGAAAAGTACCACCCCGATGGAAAAAAGCATGTCCCGGTGTCTTCCTTGGGCGTAGCCCATTTCCAAGGCAATGGTAGCGGTCAGGGTACGTACACTGTCCAATGGACTATGGATAAGCTGGGCAGAATTCCCCGCTACCAGGATCACCGCCATGGTTTCCCCCAGGGCCCGGGAAATCCCCAGCATGATCCCGGCGATGACCCCGGAGTGGGCATGGGGCAGCGCCACAAACCAAAGGGTTTGCATCTTGCTTGCCCCCAGGGCAAGGGAGGCTTCCCAGTGCGACCGGGGAACCGCCCGAATAGAAGTCTCGGTAATGGCAATAATGGTAGGGAGGATCATCACCGAGAGCATGATCACCGCGGAAAGCAAGCCGTTCCCGGAAGACACCCCAAAGATCTGTTTCACCCCCGGCACGATCACCATTAAGCCAAAGAACCCGTACACTACCGAGGGAATCCCCGCCAAGAGTTCTATCCCTGCCCGGGCAATTGCGGCAAGTTTAGCAGGCAGGAACTCCCCTAAAAACAGGGCGCACAAGATCGCCGGAGGCACCCCCACGAGAATGGCCCCAAGACTTACCAGAACCGTACCTAGGATCATGGGCAAAATGCCGTAGACCTTATCATAGGTAGGATGCCATTGGGTGCCTGCCAAGAATTGGGGAAGGCTGTAAGGTGCTTCGGGCAGGATGAAGTGAATCTTAGGTCTTAAGCCCGGCAGCCCCGGATAACTTACCGTATATACCGCGGCTTCAGGATAGGAGATCTCCCCGCCAGAGGCCGCCGTGATTCTAAGCAGCTTCTGTGGGTCTTTTTCCGTTTTAGAGATCACGGCGTCCAGGGTCTGTTCTCCTTCAGGGCCTGTAAAACGCAGCTTGAGCGTAGGGACCGAAAGAGGAACCGGTATTAAGGCGGTATCTCGATACCATTCCCCATTGACTTGTAGTTCCCGGATGTTTTCCAGGACCAGGCGGATCCCCGGATCAGTGGGAAAGAGGAAAGGCCCTGCACCTTGAACCATAATAAACACCAGAATCCCCACCAAGGCCAGGATGGAAAAGCCGGAGACTATGCTTACGAGTTGTTTAAAGATACGGTCTGCGTTCCGGCGATGCACCATGCTTGGCTCCTTAACCCTGTACGGAAATCCAGCTTGTCTTGACAATAGCCTGCCCTGCAGCAGACATGATCCAGTCAAGGAACTGCTTGGTTTCCTGATGCAAAGAAGCGGTCTTCGTGAGGAGGATAAAGGGCCGGGCAATCTGGTAACTGCCGTTGATTACCGTTGCCGTGCTTGCCTCCACCCCGTCAATCTTCAGAGGCTTTACCGATGGGTCTATTGAACCCAGGGAGATATACCCAATAGCATCGACATTCCGGGCAACTTCGGCTTTTACCGCGCCGGTGCCATCAAACTCAATGGAACCGGGTACCAACGCATCTTTAAGGGAGATGATTTCCTCAAAGGCTCCCCGGGTCCCTGAACCAGGCTCTCGGGAAACCACTGCAATCTTACCGCTTTTCCCTGGGGTCAATTCGCTCCAGTCCTGGATACTCCCGGCATAAATAGCCCGACACTGGGCTACGGAGAGTCCTACCAGGGGATTAGACCCGTGGACAATCACCGCAATACCGTCTAGCGCGATGACCAGTTCATGTAAACCAGCTCCTTTTTCTATAGGGCTTAATTCCCGGCTGGACATTCCCACTTCACTGGTTCCTGCTGCTGCTGCACTAATGCCATCAGAAGAACCGGTACCGTTAATATTGATCGTTACATTACTCCGTATTTTGGCGTAATCCTCAGCCAGAAGTTCCATCAAAGGGGTAACCGAGGTAGATCCCGCTACTTCAATCGTGTAAATCCCGGTTTTTGCTTCAGCGCTTTGCGTACCGCTGTCTTTCGATCCACCGGCAAAAACCGGCCCACAACAAACCGCGACCAAACCCAGCCCTGCAAGCAGCTGTTTCATGTTCAGTTTTTTCTCCATTTGTTCTCCTTAAGCTCTTATGTAAGCTGTAGTAAACGTATACAAGCACGGTTAAAATCTGGTTAGGATTAGGTTAGTTTTCTGTTGAAAACGCGATCAAAGGGGGCCATTGGGTATACTGTTCCGGCTGTTTACGACGGCTTGATGCCCGGATGAAGTGCTTCCATCCCCAAGATGGACCGGAAAAACAGTAGTATCTTCACCACTAAAATGAGTATGATAGGAGTATGCAAGCAAAAACCCAACAAAAACCAGGGAAACAAACCCATAAGTCCCTTAAGCCGACAAAATCAGTTCCTTCCCGGGTGTATGATGAATCCAAGATCAAGACTCTTTCTTCTTTAGAACACATACGTCTACGGACCGGTATGTATATCGGACGCCTGGGGGATGGTTCTAACCCCGACGACGGGATATATGTACTTCTCAAGGAAATTATTGATAACGGCATTGACGAATACATTATGGGAAATGGAAACCGTATCGAAGTGGAAGTACAGAACAGCCCTGCTCAGGGTAAGAGCGTAGTTATGGTCCGGGATTTTGGCCGGGGGATTCCCCTGGGCAAGCTGGTGGAATGTGTCTCGGTGATCAATACCGGGGCCAAATACAACGATGAGGTGTTTCAATTTTCCGTAGGCCTCAATGGGGTGGGTACTAAGGCGGTAAACTCCCTGTCTTCTTACTTCCGCGTCCGCTCTATCCGAGATGGAGCCTATGCAGAAGCGGTCTTTGAACGGGGGATCCTCATCACCACGATCAAGCACGGAAAACTCAAAACCCTTGAGCCTAATGGTACCCTGGTGGAGTTTACCCCGGATACCGAAATCTTTGGAAACTACGCCTTCAACCTCGAATTCATCGAACAACGGGTCCAGCATTATGCCTACCTCAACCGGGGGCTGACCCTCTCCTTGAACGGCACATCCTACCTATCCACCGGAGGGCTTTTTGACCTGCTCACCGAAGAAACCGGTACAGAGGGCCTCTACCCACTGGGGTATTACCAGGGGGAACGGATCGAGTTTGCCTTTACCCATACCAATAATTACGGGGAAGCCTATTTTTCCTTTGTAAACGGCCAGTACACGAGCGATGGGGGTACCCACCTTTCCGCATTCAAAGAGGGTTTCCTCAAGGGGATTCAGGCCTATTGCAAGAAGGATTACCGCAGCGAAGATGTCAGGGAAGGGGCTAGTGCCGCGGTAGCGCTTAAACTGCAAAACCCCATCTTTGAAAGCCAGACCAAAAACAAGCTGGGTAATGGGGATATCCGGGCCTGGGTGGTCCAAGAAGTCAAGGCCGCGGTGGAGGACTGGCTCCACAAACACCCTGAGACGGGTAAGAAGCTGGAACAGAAAATCATTGCCAACGAAAGTCTCAGAACTGAGTTGAACGAGGTTAAGAAAGAAGCCCGAGAAGCGGCCAAGAAGATTGCCCTCAAGATTCCCAAACTCAAAGACTGTAAGTACCACCTGGAGGATAGAGAAAAGGGAGCGGCTTCCACGATTTTTATTACCGAGGGAGACTCTGCTGCAGGCTCTATGGTCTCAAGCCGGGATGTGATGACCCAGGCTATCTTCTCGCTCCGGGGTAAGCCGGAAAACGTGTACAGCAAAAAGCGGGCCGCAATTTACAAGAATGAAGAACTCTACAATATGATGATGGCCTTGGGGATTGAAAGCGATTCTAATTCCTTAAGATACGCCCGTATTGTCATTGCCACCGACGCAGACTTCGATGGTTTTCACATCCGCAACCTGCTTCTTACCTTTTTTCTCTCCTACTTTGAAGAACTGGTCAATTCGGGCAGGGTTTATATTCTGGAGACCCCCCTTTTCCGGGTACGAACCAAGAAGGAAACCCGGTATTGCTATACGGAAAAGGAACGGGACGAAGCAGTGCAGGCCCTAGGAACCCAAAGTGAAGTTACCCGGTTCAAGGGCTTGGGGGAAATCAGTCCTAAAGAATTCGGCCAATTCATCGGACCGGATATGCGTCTCGTCCCGGTATTGGTGCAAACCCTCAAAGCGGTTCCTCAAGTCTTGAACTTTTACATGGGCAAGAACACCCCTGAACGACGGGAGTACATCATGAAAAACCTGGTGGACGAACTCTGAGCATCCAGTACCTCGGGATAGCCCACATGATTACTCGGTGTTCTCTTGCGGGTTAGGGTTGGTTGATAACCTGGAGGATGTGGTAGATCCTTGATGGGGTATCGCTCTGTATGAAGCGTTCCCGTTCTGCAGGCCCTAGGTCTTCGGCTAAGCGGGCCAGATATTTCAGCAGATCCACCAGAGCAGAAACCTTAACCTCCAAATCCCAACTCGTGATTACCGATGCTTCGGCTGCTTCTTCAGCCGGTTCGTTGCGTTTATGCGCTTCATGTTTTTTGAGCGCCTGGCGTGCAGCTTCCTGTGCTACTAAAATCTGCTTTATGGTTTCCCGAATTTCAGGGTTACGGGAATTGAATTTGAGGGTAGCGCTTAATACCTCCAAGGCATTAGCATACCGGCCCTGTTTGCCAAAGAGTATTCCCAGCTTGTTTGCCGGTTTATACCATTCGGGCTTGCAGCGAAGCGCCTCCCGGTATTCAGTCGCGGCACGCTTAAGTCGCCCCTGGGCCAGTAATATCGTCCCGTAGTTGTAGTGCATCATCGCATTATCAGGGTCAAGGGCTAAACCCCGGTGGAATAGGACGCAGCCCTGGGCGTATTTCTGGAGGATTCCATAGATGATTCCCAGGCCGTGGTAAGCCTGCACAGACTGCGGATCCTGGTTCAAGATGGCCGTAAAGGTTTCCACTGCTTCCCGCAGCTTCCCTTGACCAAGGAAACCCATAGCTTCTTCCACGCTGATTCCAGGTACCGTATCCTTCTGTTCTGCTGACTTCATTCAATCATCCTTAAAGGCCGCGCCGAAATTTCCCGAGAAAACGCGCCGATATGCGTTGCTTCCCTGCGATCATAGGCTGCTACGGCAAAATAGTATAGGGTACCATTGGTGAGGCCATCGATCCGTACCGAGGTCTGTTTTCCCACATTGACCGGAGAACCGCCGATGACCGCCCCTTCTCCAAAATAATTCCCCGAAGCAGTACCATAGTATACCAAATAGCCAGCTACATCCGCATCATTACTGGGTTTCCAGGAGAGTTCCACGGCACCGTCCTGGGCAATCGCCATAATCCCCGATGGCGGGGGCGGAGGTTCATCAGGCCGATAGTGGATCCGAATGGTATCCAGGTAGGGGCTGGTCTCACCATCCCCGCTGGGGTAAAACACCATGGCTATCTGCACAAACCTGCCGTTGATTCCCGATAGGACGGTTCCAGGAACCAAGAGCCGCCACGTGGAATCCGGGGAAACTGCCGTTGCAGCGGCCCACTGATACGGAGAGTCTGCAGCACGGATAAAAAACTGGATCGCCGAATCATCGGAAAAAGAAAAGCCCTGCTGCCCGGCCCGTTCATTCTGAATCTTACCCCCTGAGTTAGAGGTTCTGCCACCGGAGGCTTCCACCATGAAGATGCTCGTATTGGTTTCCCCCAGATCCAAGGCCTTGGTCTCGACCCGTCCGCCCTGAACAGGGTATTTTCGGATTACCGGATCAGTAATGAAACGGCTGTAGAGCCTTACCTCATCCATCATCCCCACAAAGTGCTCTCCCAGGCTTAGGTTGCCCTCTTGGCCTATACGGGGATAGTAGATCTCACCTCCTTCTCTACCGCTGGCAGTAGCATAAGCAATGGCTTCAATATCTCCGTTGACCAGGTATTCCAGCAGCCCGGTATCTGCATCAAAACGGATGAGATGATGGCTCCAGGTTTGGGGAATCAGGGGCTTGGAACCTTCAAGGGAGATGGTGATCCTATCGGTTACGGCATTCACATAAAAGAAATCCAGGAAGTTCCACTGAAGCCGGTTCTTGGCAGCGATACACTGAATCCGCTGCAAGACCGACTTCCCCGGGACCTGCTGCTTAGAGGCTATCCAGGATAGGATCTGCTCTCCATTTTCCAGATTCATAGGAAAAAGCCAAAATTCAAGGGTAAAATCCCGGAGCACCTGCCCTGAAGTGAGCAAAGCTCCCTGCTGGGGGGTAATGACCAAGGGGACCGGTGCACTGGCGAATTGACTCCCTGAGAAAAGGGCCGCCCCCATCCCAATCCTGGCAAAACGCCGGTCTGCGGGGTACAGTCCTTCTGAGGTGCTTACCCGGTAGTGACCAACCCGGTCAATAAAAAGCCCGGCCGCGCCTTCATCAAAGGACAGATCCATATCCAAGGAAGCGTCCCTATCCGAGTGCAGGGCCGAAGCAAGTATCAATACCGGATAAGGCCTTATGGAGGATACTTCGGTGATACCGGTGCGGTTCTCTACCATATTCCAGCTTGCCCCGCCACCGATGAGCAAGGTCTTCTCCCCTACCCCGTAGAGGTGGGGGGAAATCAGCGCCAGGGTATATAAGAGCAGTCCCATAAGGGACCTTATACCTTTCATCCCTACATTCCTTATGTTCATAGTTACTTTCATAGCTGATTTTACCGGTAATTGCAATTGATTCGTTGCATTGTTCCCTGTTATAATGAGTATACTACGGCATGAAAAACCATATATCCCACACAAACTCTCTTATGTATCGGTAGAAATGGCTATGAATCCAACGGGGTTTAAGGATAATTCAGAAAATTATGGGGCCCTCAAAGCCGCAGCTCATGAAGCTCCTCGTGAGCCGGGGGTGTACCTGTGGCGGGATGAGGAGAACCGCATCATTTATGTGGGTAAAGCCCGGGTATTGCGAAACCGGCTCACGTCTTATTTTTCAGGGACTAAGGAGCCCAAGACCGAAGCCCTCTTACGCCACGCCCGAGCCATTGAAACCATCATCGTAGCGAATGAATACGAGGCTCTGCTCCTGGAAAACACCCTCATCAAACAACATGCCCCTAAATACAACATCGACCTCAAGGATGGTAAGACATATCCGGTGATCCGGATCACCGGGGATCCCTTTCCCCGGGTGTTCAAGACTCGGCATATTATTGCTGATACCTCCCAGTACTTCGGTCCCTTTCCTCAGGTTCATGCAGTGGATACCCTCTTGGGTTGTATCGATAAGCTCTTTCCCCTGCGGAAGTGCCGGGTTTTTCGGAAGCGGGAGACCCCCTGTATGTATTATCATATTGGCCGTTGCCTGGGGCCTTGCAGCGGTACTATCAGCGAAGAAGCCTACCAGGTTCAGGTCGCACGGGTTCGGCAACTGCTTTCCAACGAAGGATCCGCGCTCATCATGGACCTGAGCGTCCAGATGCATGCTGAGGCTGCGGCCCTGCGCTTTGAGCAGGCGGTCAAGTTTAGGGATACGATTAAGGCTCTGGAGGAACTCACCACCAATGCCTTGGTAGACTTTGATCCTGAAGCCCGGGATTATATTGCCTGGGCAAGTGAAGGGGTCTTGAGTACGTTTACGGTCTTTTCCCTGCGGGGAGGGAAGATGATTGGCCGGGACCTTTTCCGAACCTGTTCTGCAGCCCGTGAAGCGGAATCGTTGGAAACCTTTGTCGCGGCGTACTATACCCCCGATAGACCCCCGCCGCCCCAGATCTACCTGGCACCCTGGATCGAGATGCCTTGGGCTGAAAACGAGGCGGATCCGGATTTTCAGCGTCTCTGCCACTGGTTTGCAGGACAATTCGGGTATACACCGGTCATCTGTTCCCTGTCCTCTGCCCAAGCTGTACCGGCACGCCGCCACGGGGCGATCTTGGCTATGGCCCGGAACAATGCCCAAGAAGACCTTCGGCTCAGGTTAAAAGCCCGGGGAGCCGGGCCTGCCCTAGACGAACTCGTGCAGGTCCTGGGACTGAAACGGAGGCCGGAACGGATCGAAGGCTTTGATATTGCCCAACTCCAGGGCAGACACCCGGTGGCTTCGCTTATTTCCTTTAAGGATGGGAGGCCGGATCGGAAAAACTACCGGCATTTTAAGCTGCGTACCGTCGTGGGGGTGGTGGATGATTTCGCGGCCATGCGGGAAGTAGTACAGCGCCGCTATAGCCGGTTAGTCCGGGAAGGAAAGGACCTGCCGGATATGGTGCTCATTGACGGCGGTATTGGTCAGGTGAACGCTGCCAAGGGAGTGCTGGATACCTTGGGGCTGGACTGCGATGTGGTGGGCCTTGCCAAACGGGATGAGGAACTCTGGCTCCCCTACAAGTCCACCCCCATTAGGCTTTCCAAACGTTCAGAAGCGCTCAAGGTCTTGCAATTTTTGCGGGACGAGACGCACCGGTTTGCCACCTCCTTTAACCAGCGGCTGCGTTCAGAAGACCTGTTCTTTCCTATCCTGGAATCCGTAGAAGGTATTGGCCCTAAACGGGCAGCCCGCATTATGAAAACCTATGGTACGATAGCGGCCATAGCCGCAGCAGATCCCTTGAGCATGGCCCAATCATGCCGGATCAGTGAAGCCCAAGCCAAGACGATCCGGGCAGCCGCAGCCCTTGCACAAGAAGACCAGGACGCGGCCAAGAAACGCCTTTATACCCCTGGAGCCGGCGTACAAGCCGCAGCCGAAGCTGCTGTGGACTACCCGTCTCAACCTTCAGTAACCTAACCATGATCCAGAAAAACCGCATTCCTTATTCTCGGATATCCAGGGTACCATCAAAACGGCCAATAAAAACCCGGGGACGTAGCCGGGTAAAAAAGCCGTTTTCAACCACCCCGGGGATCTGGTTCAGTTCTCGTTCCAGGACAGGAGGATCCACCGGGTTCTGAAACCGTATATCCAGGAGGAAGTTGCCATGTTCGGTGATAACCGGCCCTGCTTTACGCACCGCCTCCCGGAGCTGCACTACCGCGGACAAGGCTTCCAGGGTTTGTATTACCGGCACCCGGGCTTCAGGAATAAGCTCCAGGGGCACGGGAAACTGTAAGCCCAGGTTTTCCACTTGTTTGGACTCATCCACCACAATGGCATAAGAAGCCGATGCATAGGCAACGATTTTTTCCAAGAGCAAGGCCCCGCCGCCCCCTTTAATACAGTAATGCCGGCCATCTACCTCGTCTGCACCATCTATGGTGAGGTCCAAGGTTCCGCCTATTTCCTGGGAATTCAGGGTGAACAGGGGTATGCCCCAGCGTTCACAGGCAATAAGCGTTTGATAACTTGTGGGAACCGCCCGAATATCCTTCAAAGTCCCTGCACGGAGTAAGCTCCCGATATGCCGAACCGCATGTATCGCGGTTGACCCGGTACCGAGTCCTAGTTTCATGCCGCTTCTGACCAGGGCGTCTACCGCCCCTTTACCGGTCATTTCTTTGATACCCTGTTGATCCATAATCTCTACCGTCTCTACCTTACCCCGCAAGCCTTAAAAATGCATGCGGGACATGAGATGCTGGGGAAATTCACGCCCCATAAAATAGCTGTATTGTAATTGGGCTTGCCTTATAAGCATGGCATAGCCATTTAAAACCCGGCAGCCTGCTGCTTCAGCCCGTTGCAAACAGGTAGTCCGTTCCGGTTTATAGATCAGATCCATAACCACTTCCTTGCCGGAAAACGTATACAATGCCAATGGGTCTGCCGCGGCGTGTCCTTCCATACCTGCGGAAGTGGTCTGGATGATGATATCCCCATACTTATCCATAAGCGCGATACCCTGATTATCTAGAGGCCCCCAGGCAGCTCGGTATGGGGCAGCCAAATCCCTGGCCCGCACCACATTACGGTTGAGGACCAGGGCCTTCCCATGCAGCCTATGTACCTCGGCAAGCACTGCCCGGGCTGCTCCTCCTGCGCCGATGATGGTACCCCGTATACCTTTCAAGGTTTTCTTCCCGATAAAACTAAGCAGTGTATCGGAAAACCCTGGGGCATCGGTATTGAAACCGGTCCACCCCTCGGCACTGGATACGATGGTATTACAGGCGCCGATGGATCTTACTTCTGGGGATACCTGGGTGAGAAAGGGGAGGATTCCTTCTTTATGGGGGACCGTTACCGAGGCGCCGATCATGCCCAATGCGGTTGCTAGGGCTATGAAAGACCGGATATCATCAGTGGGGAAGGGTACGTAAACCGCATCGGTATGCTCAAGGCTGAAGAGGGTATTAAAAAAGGGCGGGCTGAAGGTTGCGATAAGGGGAAATCCGGTAATCCCAAAGATCCGGGTTTTATTGGTAATATCCCGAAACCGGTACAGTTCCGCGAGTACTTTGGGGTCAAGCTGCCCCGGAGCAGCGGCAGGCAGATCCGGATCTCCTTGCACGGTCGTATAGGATATCTGGGAACCCAGGTGTTCCGCGAGGATCCTGGTGGGAATACCGAAATTTCCCATGCCAAGGAGGATTTTATCCATATCCATCGTTTCCCGGCCCACGCTGAATAGCCGTACTACATCCTCAAGGGAATGGGGCATCACCGCTACTTTAACCAGTTCATCCCCAATATGCCGTAAACCCTGGAGGCGTTCTACCAGATTATCATCCACTCCCTCGATATTATGATAGGAACGGATAATCCGGGTTCCGAAAGTCCTAGCAGCCTCTTCCAAACTAGGTACGTTCAGGTACTCTTCCATATCCACATAGGCAAAATTATGGCGCCTATCTGCATCAGCAAACGCAAGGGCCTTGGACAAGAGACTGATCCGGGAACCTTCACCGCCTATAAACTGACCGCCGTCCTGCTCCCGCCGGATGGTTAAAATAACCGGTAGGTCAACCATAGGGGGAAAACGCCGGATGAGCAGCCGCTCATCCGCCTCAAGGCAATCCGCCCGTAGTTCTACCAGATCTACATACTTCCGGTATTTTTCCAGCAACGCCACATCCTGGCTCAGGGTCTTTCCCGTCAAACAAAGGCATATTTTTGCCATAGGCTCTCCTTTAAAAGTCCGGACGGTAGATAAAAATGGCGGATATCAACCCAACGTTGTCAATATTGAGGCGGAGCATGAGCGGCCAGGAGTGGCCTCGCAGGGGTATAAGGAAATAATCCCGGTATATTTGGGTGCCTTCCCCCAAAATCCAGGATATTGATGTCAGATTATCTCCAATTTGGATACCATAGGCGGCTTTGATCTGGATCTGCCAAATCCTATCTTTGTATATATAGAAATCCCCCGCTTCATAGGTAAAGACCACATCATCCTGCCATGTCTCCATGCCCCGGACCGCATACACTGATTGAGGAAGGCCGAACCGGGAAATAAGTCCTTCCAAGGTTAAACCGACAACAGAGGAGATATCCTCAACCTCGGCGCTGGTATCCGGCTTAATGATACCAGAAGACCGCCGCTCTAAGAGGAGGTCCCCCTCCTGGGCTTCCAGTTCAGAAATCATAAGGCAGAAGCAAAAAAAGAGAATCCCACGCCATTGGGTATACCGCATATTACTACTGTACCAGAGAAGGCTTCCTTTTTGCAAGAAGGACTCTCTGACATCCAGGGTAACCGTATTATAATTTGTAATTCATTATATAGCAAAGAATTATGAACTATGATGAGCAATTGTATACATTCTATAATTCTTTGTGTCATAAAGAATTAGCATTTATAATGCGGTTGCCCTCGTTCTAGCCCCCTTGTTTTACATTCACCATTTTTATGCTATGCTCTGTTTACGGAGTAACCATGGCCAGATTCATCACCAATCAAAACCAACTGCTCAAAGACCTGCTGGAAGTCAGAAAAACAAAAAATCCCAATCATGCCAAGATGTATATTTTTACCGCTGACGACGCTCATTCGTTTAACGGGCAGGAGCCGGGGCGGATCATTGTCGGTTCGAGCAATTTGTCGTTTCAGGGATTGGAAGGCAGAACGGAAGTGAATGTCCTCCTCGGCGGAACTTTTGTTTCCGATTACACCGAAGCCGCGGGAATTTTTAACCAGCTCTGGAATGAAGCTGTTCCCCTGGTTGACTCATCCACAAAAGAAGCATTTTTGGAAATCGTCATCAAGCATACCTGGCTGGAACGCCTTCCCGCTCCATACCTCATGTATATTCATTGCATGAATATTTTAAGACCAGCGCCGAAACTATAAAAACTCCGGCGGCTCTGACCCGCAGTAATGACGCGCAATACACGAATCTCGCCTACCAAACGGACGCGATACGTGAAGGCATGGAAAAAATCAAGCGGCGCTCCGGCTGCATTGTCGCCGATGTGGTCGGCTTGGGCAAGAGCATTATCGGCGTAACCATCGCGGCCAATCTGGGCATAAAAACCATTATTATCTACCCGCCGCATCTTAAACCCCAATGGGAAGATTTTTTAAGGTATTCTTTTTTTCATCATACTCAATTTTTCTCTTACCTATATTGGTACTAGAATTGATTACATCGGATCTTGTAATTAGATAGTGTGAATATATTTTTTTGATTTTTTCATTTTCAAGGGTTTCATAAATTGATAAGCTAAATTTATTTTCCGCAATTAATTTAAGAAATTGATACTTCTCAGTCTTATCTAATTTTTGGTAATCTTTTAACCAGTCTTGCGAATAACCAATATATTCAAAAAAGAAACGATATAATATATACGGTTCAGGCATAACTAGCAATAGTTTAAATTCTTTTTCATTTTTACCGAATGCTTTATAGAAAAAACTTTTGCCACGCCCTATTTTCCCTTTAGTCGCATTTAATATTGTCTGAACAGCACGAATGTATTTTCTATTCCAATATTTTCCAATAAAATCCCTATTTTGACTAAAATCGCCTTTTATTGGGTGGTATTTCATAGGAAAAGAATAGATGCTTATTTTTAGCTTTTCGCACAAACTTATATTGATTTTTAATCTTTTATATAATTCAATGGGCTTATCGTTCTCATTATATAACAAGTAATTTGACATTGATTTTATGCTATGCCTGGCGCATATTTCTACCGCGTTGGCATATATTGTTTTATCAGACCAATGGTCAAAAGCTAAACGCAACGGCTCAATAGCAATTTCACTTAGTAATTGAGCATTTTCTTCATTTATTAATCTTGCGTCAATACCCTGATTAAAATCAACGATTCTCTTTTTTTTTGAATTATTTATATGCAGTTCATAATAAGGCTTAATAGCATCGTATAACTCCAATAGTGCCTTTTTAGACGCAGAATAGATATTTAACAGATTATTGTTTTTCAATAATTCGTAAATAATCTGTTTTTCATTATTAGACAATTTATCCAGCAAAGCCAAATACTCATAAAATAAGGCTTTGGTATAGGCTTTGTCATTAAGTCCTTTTTTAAGATTATTATAATACAGTTCAAAATAATTTGGCATTTTAAATACAGCCCCTTTTTGAAAGCCGGCTTTTTTTATTTCTTCGATTATTTTGGAAAAACAATCTCTTGAGGCAAGGACATTATTGTCCAATAATAACAAATTGGGACGGTCGCCGTAAGTTTTCCTAACTTCTTCAATGTTTTTTAATATAGGAATAAATTTTTCAAATTGGGGCTCTAAAATAGGAACGGCGCAAAACGAACATTTTCTTATACACCCTCGTGTTGAATATGCGTAAAATGCATTATCAGCAGGATAATCAATTTCGTGCAAGATTGAATAATCCAAAGGCAAGTCATCAATTATATAATTATTATCGTCTAATACGCCCGGCTTATTTAAAAGTCCGATATGAGGGGTTATATTGGTTTCTTTTTTTATTGCATCCGGCATAACCGACGCCATTATTCCACCGACGTATATATTACGCTCGTCTTTTACTAGGCATTTTGACGCATTAATTGTATTTATTGTTTCTGAATAATAAAATGTGAATAAAGTCGTTATACAAATTATGTCATATAATGAATTTTTTTTATATTCTCCATGTTTATAATATGCATGAAAATAGATCAACCATTCTTTTATTGTTGACCTATATCGTCCTTTATCAAATTCTTCAAGCAGAGATAATTTACCATTTTTTATATAAT